>JAJECB010000464.1 GCA_022822245.1 Gammaproteobacteria bacterium | reverse complement strand
GAGATGGGCGCCAACCACCCGGGGGAGATCGCGGAGCTGGCCCGGCTGTGCGGGCCGCGGGTGGGGGTTGTGACCCAGTGCGCGCCGGCCCACCTCGAGGGATTCGGCGACGTCGCGGGGGTGGCCCGGGCCAAGGGGGAGCTGTTCGAGGCTCTGCCGGCCGACGGGACCGGCGTCGTCAACGCGGACGATCGATTCGCGGGTTTCTGGGCGGAGCAGCTCGGGGGCCGCGAGGCCCTCCGCTTCGGCCTCGAATCGCCGGCCGACGTGAGCGCGGAGTACACGGCGGGGGAGGTCGGCTCGCGCCTCGCGCTCGCGACGCCCCGCGGCGAGACGGTGGTCGAGCTCGCCCTCCCCGGCCGGCACAACGTCATGAACGCCCTCGCCGCGACCGCTGCGAGCCTCGCGATCGGCGAGCCCCTCGAAGCGATCCGGGAGGGGCTCGAGGAGGTGCGGCCGGTGCCGGGGCGTCTTTGCATGCGCCCGCTCCGCGGCGGCTCGGTCCTTGTCGACGACACCTACAACGCCAACCCGGGCTCGCTGCGAGCCGCACTCGACGTGCTCGCCGGCCGTGGCGGGGAATGCTGGCTTGCCCTCGGAGACATGGCCGAGCTCGGCGACGAGGAGCGCGACCTCCACGCCCAGGCGGGCCGCCTCGCCCGCGAGCGGGGTGTCGCTCGGCTGTATGGCCTCGGTCCGCTCTGCGCGGAGGCCGTGCGCGCATTCGGTCCGGGGGGGCGGCATCACCCTTCGCACGACGCGCTGGTGGCGGAGCTTCGGGCGGACCTGGAGCTGCGGTCGCAGTCTCCGATCACGGTGCTCGTCAAGGGCTCGCGTTCGATGGGAATGGAGAGCGTCGTGCAGGCGCTCGGCGGCCGATGCTGAACGTGCTCTTCGAAGCGCTGGCCGAGCTGCACAGCGGTTTCGGGGTCTTCCGGTACATCACCCTGCGGGCGGTGTGCGCAGTGCTGACCGCGCTCCTCATCGCGCTCGTGATCGGTCCGGAGGCCATCCGCCGCCTGCGCCGCTTCGGCGAGGTCGTCCGGGAGGACGGTCCGCAGTCGCATCACGCGAAGGCGGGGACCCCCACCATGGGCGGGACGTTCGTCCTGTTCGCGATCTTCGCGTCCACCCTGCTGTGGGCCGATCTCTCGAACCGCTTCGTGTGGGTGGTGCTGGCGATGACCCTCGCGTTCGGCGCGGTGGGGTGGCTGGACGACTACCGCAAGCTCACCCGGGGCCGAGGCATGTCCGCGCGCCTGAAGTTCCTGCTGCAGTCCCTCGTCGGGCTCTCCGGGGCGCTCTTCCTCTATGCCTCCGCCGAGGGGGCGGCCGAGCTCCAGCTCATCGTGCCTGTCGTCAAGGACGTGGCCCTCGACCTCGGCTGGCTCTACATCCCCCTCACCTACTTCGTGATCGTCGGCACGAGCAACGCGGTCAATCTTTCCGACGGGCTCGACGGCCACGCAATCGGGCACACCGTCCTCATCGCGAGCGCGCTCGCGGTCTTCGTCTACGTGGCGGGGCACAGCCAGTTCGCCTCCTACCTCGCGTTTCCCGCCATCGCCGGGGTCGGCGAGGTGACCGTCGTGTGCGCTTCCATCGTGGGCGCGGGCCTCGGGTTCCTGTGGTTCAACACCTATCCCGCCCAGGTCTTCATGGGCGACATCGGCGCGCTCGCCCTCGGGGCCGCGCTCGGCACCATCGCGGTGGTGTGCCGTCAGGAGATCGTCCTGTTCGTCATGGGGGGGGTGTTCGTCATGGAGACGGTCTCGGTGATCCTCCAGGTCGCCTCGTTCCGGATGACCGGACGGCGGATCTTCCGCATGGCTCCCCTCCACCACCACTTCGAGCTCAAGGGGTGGCCGGAGCCCCGCGTCATCGTGCGCCTGTGGATCGTCACCCTGGTGCTCGTCCTCGTCGGGCTCGCGACCCTCAAGGTGCGGTAGGTGACCCGGATGGTGCACGGGCGCACGGTCGTGGTCGGGCTCGGCGACACGGGTCTCGCGTGCGCGCGGCACCTGCATGCGCACGGGGTCGATGTCGCCCTGTCGGACAGCCGCCCGTCCCCGCCCCGCGAGGCGGAGGCGCGCCGGGCGCTTCCCGAGGCCGAGATGCGCCTCGGGGGATTCGACCGGGAGTGGTTCGAGGAGGCGGTCGAGCTCGTGCTGAGTCCCGGGGTGTCGCCGCGCGAACCGGCGGCCGCGGCCGCGGCCCGCCGCGGCGTGCCGGTCCTCGGGGAGGTGGAGCTGTTCGCCCGCGTGGCCCGGGCCCCCGTCGTCGCGGTGACCGGGACGAACGGCAAGAGCACGGTCTGCGCGTGGGTGCACGCGATGGCCGAGGCGGGGGGCCGGCGGTCGGCCCTCGGCGGCAACTTCGGTCCACCCGCCCTCAGCCTCGTCGAGCGCGAGCCGGACCTTCACGTCGTCGAGCTCTCGAGCTTTCAGCTCGAGACGACCCGATCGCTCCGCCCGCGCACCGCGGCCCTTCTCAACGTGAGCCCCGACCATCTCGACCGGCACGAGGGGTTCGAGGACTACCGCGCGGCCAAGGCCCGCGTATTCCGGGGCGCGGAGGCGGCGGTGGTCGGCCGCGACGACCCCTGGCTCGAGGATCTCGGCATCCGTCTCGCCCGGGAGGGCACGCGGGTGGTCTCCTTTACCTCGGAGCGGCCCCGGGAAGGTGAGTACGGAATCGTCGGGGACGGGGCCGGGGCGTGGCTCGCACGCGGGACCGAACGACGGTTCCCGGTCGCCCACCTGTCCCTCCCCGGCCGCCACAACGCGCTCAACGCCCTCGCCGCGATGGCGATCGCGGACGACCTCGGGATCGACACAAGGGCGATCGACGGCGCGCTCCGGGCGTTCCGCGGGCTCGCGCACCGCTGCGAGCCGGTCGCCAGCACCGGTGGCGTTCGCTGGTACGACGACTCGAAGGGGACCAACGTCGGCGCGACCGTCGCCGCGGTGGGCGGCTTCGAGGTCCCGCTCGTCCTCATCGCGGGAGGCGACGGCAAGGGCGCGGACTTCGAGCCCCTCGGCCGGGCCCTGCGCGAGTCCGCGGGGAGGATCCGCAAGGTCGTGCTGATCGGCCGGGACGCACCCGTGATCCGGAGCCTCGTCGAGGGACATGTGCCGGTCGCGAGCGCCGGCACGATGGCCGAAGCGGTCGCCCGGGCCCGGGAGGCGGCGCGGCCGGGCGACGCCGTGCTGCTCTCGCCGGCGTGCGCGAGCTGGGACATGTACGGCGACTACCGCGAACGGGGCCGGGACTTCCGTGCCGAGGTGCTCGCCGACGGGGGAGGGTGGCCGGCGTGAGCGGCGTGCTCCCCCGGGCGCATGAGTGCCGGAGCGCACCGGCATGAACAGGACGCTTCACGCCGCGAACCAGTCCGGCACGGGCTCGTGGCGGGTCGACCCCGGGCTCGCGATCTCCGCCTGCGCCCTGATCCTCGTCGGCCTCGTGATGGTGGCGTCCGCGTCGATCTCCATCGCGGACGGGAAGTTCGAGTCGTCCCTGCACTTCTTCTGGCGCCAGTGCGCGGCGCTCGCGGTCGGGATCGCCTGCGGCGCGGTGGCGGCGCTCATCGACCCGCGTTACTGGCGGCGGTTCGCGACCCTGGTCCTCTTCGCCGGCATCGCGGCCTTGAGCGCGGTGCTGATCCCGGGCCTCGGGCTCGAGGCCAACGGGGCGGTCCGGTGGCTCGATCTCGGTGTCGTCACCTTCCACCCGGGAGAGGCGATGAAGATCGTGTTCGTCGTCTACCTCGCGGCCTACCTCGCGCAGCAGGGAGAGAAGGTCCGGCTGTACGGACGGTACGCGCTCGTTCCGATCTCGGTCTTCTGTCTCGTCGGCGTGCTCCTGCTTGCCGAACCAGATTTCGGCACCGTGGTCGTCCTCGGGCTCACCCTGGTGGGGATGCTCTTCATCGCCGGCGTGCCGTTTCGCACCTTCGCGGCCTGGAGCGCGGCTCTCGCGATCGCGATGGCGGCGCTCGCCGTCACCGAGCCGTACCGCCTGCGGCGCCTGCTGACGTTCCTCGCTCCCTTCGAGGCCCCGTACGGTGACGGCTTCCAGCTCGTCCAGGCCCTCATCGCGATCGGCCGCGGCGAGTGGTTCGGCGCCGGACTCGGGGGGAGTGTGCAGAAGCTCTTCTACCTTCCGGCCGCGCATACGGACTTCCTGTTCGCGGTGGTCGGCGAGGAGCTGGGCTTCGTCGGGATGGCGGCGGTGATCCTCGCGTTCACGGTGCTCATCTTCCGTGCCTTCGTCATCGCCGGTCGGGCCATCGAATGCGGGCAGCCGTTCAACGGCCATCTCGCGTACGGGCTCGGCCTGTCGCTCGGCGTCCAGGCCTGGATCAACATCGGGGTGAACATCGGCGCCCTGCCCACCAAGGGACTCGCCCTGCCGTTCATGAGCTACGGCGGGAACAACCTCGTGGCGAGCTGCCTGGCCCTCGGCCTCCTCGTGCGCATCGATCGCGACGCGCGCCGGGAGGGGGAGGACGCCCGATGACCGGGACCCGGATATGCATCTTCGCGGGCGGGACCGGGGGGCACGTGTTCCCCGCCCTCGCGGTCGCCGACCGGCTGCGAGAGGACGGCTGGGCGGTGAGCTGGGTCGGGACCCGGCGGGGCATCGAGGCGAGGGTGGTGCCGGGCGCCCGGATTCCCCTCCATTTCATCTCCACGCGCCGGTTCCGGGGCGCGCGCCGCCCGGGAGCGTTCGCGGCGACGGCGGTGGCGCTTGTGCAGGCGGCCGCGATCCTGCTCCGCATCCGCCCCGCCCTCGTCCTCGGCATGGGCGGGTTCGTTTCGGCCCCGGGCGGGGTCGCGGCGTGGCTGCTCCGCCGTCCCCTGCTCATCCACGAGCAGAACGCGATTCCGGGTCTCGCGAACCGGGTGCTCGCCCGTATTGCGACGGGAATCATGGAGAGCTTCTCCGACACGTTCACACGCCGTGGGAAAGGGTGGCTCCGCACTACCGGGAACCCGGTGCGGGCCGCGTTCTCCGCCCTTCCTCCGCCGGCCGCGCGCCACGCCGATCGGGGGGCGGTCCTGCGGGTGCTCGTCCTCGGGGGAAGCCAGGGTGCGGAGGCCCTCAACCGGTCCGCGCCGGCGGCGGTGGCCCGCGTGGGGCGGCCCCTCGAGATCCGTCACCAGGCGGGCGAAGGCGGGCAGGCCGACGCCACCCGGGAGCGCTACCGCGAGGCGGGGATCGAAGCGACGGTGACCGCCTTCGTGGAGGATGTCGCCGAGGCCTACGCGTGGGCGGACGTCGCGGTGTGCCGGGCCGGGGCGAGCACCGTCGCGGAGCTCTCCGCGGCCGGGGTGGGCTCGATCCTCGTGCCCTATCCGTGGGCGGCCGACGACCACCAGACCGCAAACGCGCGCTTCCTCGAGCGGCGCGGAGCGGCTTGCGTCGTTCCGGAGGAAGGGGACATCGTCGCGCGGCTCGCCACCCTCATCGGCGAGCTTGCCGCCGATCGGGAGCGCCGGCTCGCCATGGCGGAGGCGGCCTGGCAGAGCGGGCGGAGGGACGCGGCCGAACGGGTCGCCGCGTGCTGCCGCGAGTACGAATGTCCTCCGGTGTTCTCGGGACCGCTCGGAGAGCAGGGATGACCGCGCGCCGCCACGGCCTCGACCGAATCCGCCGCATCCATCTCATCGGGATCGGAGGCGCGGGGATGGGCGGGATTGCGGAGGTCCTGCATACCCTCGGCTTCGAGGTCAGCGGTTCGGATCTCCACCCGAACGAGATGACCGGGCGGTTGTCCGGGCTCGGCGTCCGCGTCCATTCCGGCCATCACCCGGACCACGTCCGGGACTGCGACGTGGTGGTCGTCTCGACCGCTATTCCGCCCGGAAACCCCGAGCTCGAGGCGGCACGCGAGCGTCAGATCCCGGTCGTTCCGAGAGCAGAGATGCTCGGCGAGATCATGCGCTTCCGTCACGGCATCGCGGTCGCCGGCACCCACGGGAAGACCACCACGACCAGTCTCGTGACCAGCGTCCTCAGCGCCGGCGGGCTCGACCCGACGTTCGTCATCGGCGGGCGCCTGCTCGCATCCGGCGCGAACGGGCGTCTCGGCGACGGTCGCTACATCGTGGCCGAGGCCGACGAGAGCGACGAGTCCTTCCTTCGTCTATGGCCGGAGATGGCGGTCGTGACCAACATCGACCACGACCACATGGAGACCTGGGATCAGGACGAGTCGCGCCTGCACGCCGCGTTCGTCGAGTTCCTCCGCCATCTGCCGTTCTATGGCCTGGCCGTCCTGTGCGCGGACGATCCGGGGGTGCGCGCGGTGCTGCCGCAGGTGTCGAGACCGGTCGTGACGTACGGCTTGCACGAGGAGGCGGACCTGCGGGCGGTGGACGTGACCCCGGTCGAGACCCGGACTCGCTTCCGGATCCCGCCCGGCGACCTC
>JAJECB010000257.1 GCA_022822245.1 Gammaproteobacteria bacterium | reverse complement strand
ACGAGCATGACGTCTTCTATGTCCACGCCGTCACGCCCGAGGACCGTCAGGGACTCTGGGGCATCATCCAGAAGGGAGTGACCGAGACCTTCGCCCGGGGAGTGCGGCTCACCATCGAAGGCCGGACGGACACCTACCGGGTCGCGGTCCCCCCCGACGCGGACGAGGTGCTCGAGGACCGATCGAGCTCGCCGTTCGGCCTCATGATCCATCGCAAGTCACGCGAGACGATCGTCTACAACCGCGAGCTCGGCCGACTCACGCTGGACCCCGACGTGACGCTCTACCCGGGCAACGAGCTCATCATCGTGGGGTTCAAGCCGAAGGAGCTCATCGACCTCTACAAGCACTTTGCCGGCCCCGATGGCGGTTGAGCGCATCGCGTTCCTCGCCGCGGACCACGCCCGGGACACCGCCCGGGACCTCGCCCGCCGCTATGGAGAGCATCCCGTCGAGGGTTCGGACGTCATCGTCGCCCTCGGCGGAGACGGGTTCATGCTCGATACGCTGCATCGGTACATGCAGCTCGGGATCCCCATATTCGGCATGAACCGCGGCACGGTCGGCTTCCTCATGAACGCGTTCCAGGAAGACCGGCTCGCCGAGCGGCTCCGCCGGGCCACTTCCACGACCCTGAGCCCGCTCCGCATGAAGGCGAGCCGTCTCGGGGGAGCGGACGTGGAGCTTCTCGCCATCAACGAGGTATCGCTCCACCGCCAGACCGGGCAGGCGTCGAAGATCCGGGTCTCGATCGACGGCCGGGTACGGATGGACGAGATCATCTGCGACGGCATCCTCGTCGCCACCCCGGCAGGCAGCTCCGCGTACAACCATTCCGCCCACGGCCCGATCCTTCCCCTGAGCGCCGGCGTGCTCGCGCTCACCGCGATCAGCCCGTTCCGCCCCCGACGCTGGCGCGGGGCGCTGCTTCCCCGCGAGGCTCGCGTGCGCTTCGACGTGCTCGATCCCGAGAAGCGCCCGGTGAGCGCGAGTCCGGACGCGCGCGAGACCCGGGACGTGGTGTCGGTCGAGATCCAGGAGGACCGGGAGATCGAGATGCGGCTGCTCTTCGATCCCGAACGCAACCTCGAAGAACGCATCCTGAACGAGCAGTTCCGGCCCTGACGGGCGGGGCGCCCGCCTCCGCCCCCTCCCCGCGCCGTTCACCGGCCCCGGTGGAAACGCGCCCGCATCGCCCCCATAATGAAACTCGAGAGGAAGGCGAGCATGGGCATCGAGCGTCGCGCGAGATTTCGGATCGGGGACATCGTCCGCCACCGCATCTATCCCTTCCGGGGGGTCATCTACGACGTGGATCCGGAGTTCGCGAACTCCGAGGAATGGTGGAACTCCATCCCCGCCGCGGTGCGTCCCTCCAAGGACCAGCCCTTCTACCACCTCTTCGCCGAGAACGCCCAGGGCCACTACAACGCCTACGTGTCAGAGCAGAACCTGCTGCGCGAGGACGACCCCCGCCCCATCGACCATCCCCAGGTGCAGGAGACGTTCAGCGCCCTCGAGAACGGCACGTACGTGCTCCACCTCCGCGCCCGGCACTGACCTTCTCCCCTCGTCGGGGGCCCGCCCGCCCTCCGCCCACCCACGCCGGGTCGGTGTTAAGCTCTCCGAAGTTCCCTTCGAGAGTCGGCGATCCGTCCATGCACGTTCAGAGCTTCACCGTCTACGACCTCCTCGCTCGCAACGCGGGCTGCTTCCCCGGCCGGCGGGCGCTCGTCACCGAGAGCGGCGACGCCCTCACGTTCTCCGCCCTCAAGGACCGGGTGGACGCCCTCGCGACAGGGCTCGCCGAAGCGGGACTCGGCAAGGGAGACCGAGTACTCGTCATCGCCCAGAACTCCGCCGCTTACTTCGAGCTCTACTTCGCGTGCGCGCGCCAGGGGATCGTCCCCTATCCCCTCAACTGGAGGCTGTCGGCGGACGAGGTCGCGCGTTCCTGCCAGCGGGCCCGGCCGCGCGCTCTCGTCATCGACGAGACGTATCACGAGGTGCTTCCGGCGGACGGAGCGGGGCTCGAAGAAGTAACCCTCAAGGCTCAGGTCGATGGCGAGCCGCGCGCGGGATGGATCGCGTTCGACGAGCTCCGGGCCGCGGGCGAGACGGCCGACCGTCCCGAGGTGGTGGGCGACGATCCGTTCGCGATCATTCCCACCGCGGCGGTCGACGTCATCCCGCGGGGCGCCGTGCTCACCCACGCCAACGTCGTCACCTCCAACCTCCAGACCGCCGCTGCCATGGAGCTCGTCCCCGCCGACGGAAACCTCCTGGCCCTCCCCCTGTTCCACATCGCGGCCCTCGGCAGCGGGCTCGCGGTGATGCACGCGGGGGGGCAGAACGTGGTGATGCCCCGCTTCGACCCGGCCGAGGCGGTCCGTCTCATCGACCTCCACGGCCTCAGCTTCATCAGCGACTTCCCCCCGGTGCTGGTCAGCATCCTCGACCAGGCGAAGGAGCTGGGCAGCGCGCTCGAGTCGCTACGCATCGTGAACGGGCTCGACGCGCCGGACACGATCGAGCGCCTGTACGCGGAGACCGGGGCCGAGTTCTGGAGCGGCTTCGGGCAGACCGAGACCACCGGGTGGGTGACGCTGCAGCGCTTCCGCGAGCGGCCGGGCGCGGCCGGGATCCCGGGGCCGGTGTGCCGGGTGCGGGTGGTCGACGACTACGACCGCGACGTCCCGACCGGGACCCCCGGCGAGATCCTCGCCCGCGGGCCCACCGTCTTCCAGGGCTACTTCGATCAGCCCGAGGTCAACGAGCACACCTTCCGGGGGGGATGGCACCACACCGGCGACGTCGGCCGCTTCGACGAAGACGGGTACCTCCACTACGTCAAGCGCAAGCCCGAGAAGGAGCTCATCAAGCCGGGCGGCGAGAACGTCTATCCCGCCGAGGTCGAGACGACCATCATGGAGCTGCCGGAGGCGAGCGCGGTGTGCGTGTTCGGGGTGCCGGACCGCAAGTGGGGCGAGGGGATCATGGCCGTCGTCGAGACCGCGGGGGGACTCACCGCCGAGCAGGTCATCGACCACGTCGGCTCGCGCATCGCCCGCTTCAAGCGCCCGCAGCACGTCGCGTTCACCGACGCGCTCCCCCGCGACGAGAGCGGGGAAGTCGACCGCGACGCGGTCAAGTCGCGGTGGGCCGAGACCGCCTCCGGCTAGGCCGCTCGAGCCGCCCCGGAAGCGGCGTCGGCTCCGGCTTCACCCTTCGGCGGTGACGGGGTCGATCATCTTTCGCACCTCGGTGACGACGCTCGCCGGGAACCCGCTTCTCTCCGCATGCTCGTGGATGAGCTCCTCTCCGTCGGCGAGGTAGATGCAGAAGGTCTTGTCCCCCGCGACGTAGCTGTGCTCCCACTGGATGTTCTTCTTCTCCGCCTTCATGTCGGCCAGCACGCCGTTGGACTTCCCGGCCGCCTCGCGAAGCGCCTCGCGCTCGAAGGTGCCGACCTCGGGGATGTCGCGCTCGATGACATATCTCGGCATCCTGATTTCTCCCGTTTCCTGAGGAACTGCCGCTCCGGATTATTACTGATGCGGAAGAATTGCAAAACCTCGGGATCGCTCCCCGGGGTTCCCTCCGCAGGGAACAGCGAGGCCTGATTGGGGTCTTGCAACCCCTTTCGGGTTGCTCACCCGGACCCGAGAACCGCACTCGGAACCCGATTCCCGACCCCGATTCCCGACCCCGATTCCCGAACCCCTCCGGACCCCGGAACGCCAGCGCGCACCGAGTGCGCTACACTCGCTGCAAGAAGCGAAAGAAGGTGGCGGCAATGGGAAGAATTCGCGAGATGTTTCGTGATCGCCGCGTCTTTTCGTGGGCGCTCTACGACTGGGCCAACTCGGTGTTCGCGACCACCGTGATGGCCGGCTTCTTCCCGGTCTTCTTCAAGCAGTACTGGAGCGCGGAGTCGGACGCGGTGGTGAGCACCGCCCAGCTTGGGTTCGCGAACTCGATCGCGAGCGTCTTCATCCTCATCGCGGCCCCGATCCTCGGGGCCATCGCGGACGGCGGCGGCACCCGCAAGAAGTACCTCGGGGTGTTCACCGCGCTCGGCATCGTGATGGCGGCGGGACTTTACTTCGTCGCGCAGGGAGACTGGGCGATGGCCGCCCTCGTCTACGTCCTCGCCACTGTCGGGTTCTCGGGCGGAATCGTCTTCTACGACGCCCTCATCATGTCCGTGAGCTCCCCGGACCGGTACGACGAGGTCTCCTGCTTCGGCTACTCCCTCGGCTATATCGGCGGGGGGGTCCTGTTCGCGATCAACGTCGCGATGGTTCTCTCTCCCGCGACGTTCGGGCTCCCGGACAGTGTCGCGGCGGTGCAGCTCTCGTTCATCACCGTCGCGGTGTGGTGGCTCGTCTTCTCCATTCCCCTGTTCCGGAACGTCCCGGAGCCGCCCCGGACCGCGGGCACTGCCTCGGCGGTCGCGACCGGGCTCCGCTCGCTCGCGAAGACCATCCGCGAGCACCGCACCCACCGGATGGCGCTCCTCTTCCTCGTCGCCTACTTCTTCTATATCGACGGGGTGCACACCATCATCCGGATGGCCGTCGACTACGGGCTTGCGCTCGGTTTCCCCGACGACAGCCTCATCGTCGCCCTCCTCATCGTGCAGTTCGTCGGCTTCCCCGCCGCCCTCGTGTACGGATTCGTTGCGCGGCGGGTCGGCCCCAAACCCACCCTCTACTTCGGGGTGGTGGTGTACGTGGGGGTCACCATCTACGCCTACTTCATGACCTCGGTCATCGAGTTCTACATCCTCGCGGTGGTCATCGGCCTCGTCCAGGGCGGGGTCCAGGCCGTCTCGCGCTCGCTCTACGCGCGCTTCGTGCCTGCCGCCCAGAGCGGCGAGTTCTTCGGGTTCTTCAACATGCTGGGCCGGTTCGCGGCGATCATCGGGCCGTCCCTGGTGGCGATCACCGGACTCCTCACCGGAAGCTCCCGGCTCGGGATCCTGTCCGTCATCGTGGTGCTCGTGATCGGGGCGGTGCTCCTCACCTTCGTCCGGGAACAGGAGGAGGCCGAGCCCGCCGCCGCCTGAGCGGCCCCTGGGGGCACCGCCCCCCGGAACCGTGGGCTTCCTGCCCGCGGCCCGCGGCTCCCGGCTCAGCCGGAGTCGGTGGGAAGACGGTAGAGCGAGTCCACCGCCGGCTCGCCGTCGGTGACCACCTGGCCGCCCTCGACGAGGCGGAGCATGGCCGCGAACACCGAGCGGCCCGCGGCGGGGACAAGGCCGGGAGCGAGCCCGACGTACATCCGCGGCACCATGTCCGGGATCCGGCCGACCCCGTCGCGAAGGCAGGCGAGGATCTGCTCCTCGCGCTCGCGGCGGTGGGCGATGAACGCGCGCACGTAGGGCTTCGGGTCGTCGATGCACGGTCCGTGGGTCGGCCAGTAGCGGACGTCATCGCGGTCTAGGAGGCGGGAAAGGCTTCGCAGGTAGTCGCTCATGTCCCCGTCCGGCGGCGAGATGACGCTGGTCGACCAGCCCATCACGTGATCGCCGGAGAAGAGGGTCCGGTCCTCGCGAAGGGCGAAGCAGATGTGGTTCGAGGTGTGGCCGGGGGTGTGCACGCACTCGAAGGACCACCCGTCCCCCTCGATGACATCGCCGCCCCGCACCTCGATCTCGGGCACGAACTCCATGTCTCCGCCCTCCTCCACCTGGACTCCGTCCTTCCCCGAGCCGTGCGGTCCGTAGCCGTAGACGGCGCCCGCCCCCACCATCGCCTTGAACGGCCGGGTGGCGGGCGAGTGGTCGTTGTGGGTGTGGGTGACGAGGATGTGGCTCACCTCCTCGCCAGCGACGGCGGCGGCGAGGGCCTCCACGTGGTCGGGGAGGTCCGGCCCCGGGTCGATGACCGCGACCCGGCCGCGTCCGACGATGTAGGTGCCGGTGCCGTAGAGGGTGAAGGCGCTCGGGTTGCGGGCAACCACCCGCCGCACAGGCACCGCCCCCGGCGGGGAGATGAGGTCGACTCTGCCGTACTCGAACTCGAGCTCGCGCCGGAAGGGGATCTCCACCTTCACTTTCCTGTCCTCCTGCCTGTCGTTCGGTCGGTGATGGCCCGGAGCCCGTCCACAAGCCGCCGTGCGCCGACCGACATCGTGTCGCGGTCCACCGCCGCGTAGGAAAGCCGCAGGGAGCACCCCGCCTCCACCCCGAACGCGGACCCCGGAACCACCGCGACCCCGTGCTCGACGATGAGCTCGCGCACCACCGCCATGTCGTCGAGGGGCCGGCCGCCGCCGACCCGGATGAAGACGTAGAATGCGCCGTTCGCGGGCGGCGCCTCCACCCGGTCGCCGAGGCCGGCGAGGGCGTCGAGGAGGAGCTCCCGGTTCGGGGCGAACCCTTCGATGTGAGGGCGGCACCAGTCGATGCCCGCGTCCAGGCAGGCGAGGGCCGCGTGCTGCGAGATCGCGGGGGCGCAGATGATGTTCGTGTCCTGCACCTTGAGCAGGGTCTCCATGAGCCCGGCCGGGAACGCGGTGTACCCGATGCGCCAGCTCGCAAACCCGTATGCCTTGCTGAGCGACCAGAACTCGATGGTGTGGGGCGCGCTCCCCGGGATCGCGCCCGGCGAGAAGTGCCGCGCCCCGTCGTGCACGAAGTACTCGTACGCCTCGTCGTGGAGGTGGTAGAGGCCGCGGTCCGCGCAGAGGGCGTTCACCGCCCGGAGGTCCGCTTCCGGGTAGGTCGCGCCGCTCGGATTGTTGGGCGAGGTGGTCAGCGCGGCGCGGGTGCGGGGGCCGACGGCGGCCGCGATGGCCCCGAGGTCGAGCTGGTGGTCCGGCCGGCAGGCCACGATCCGGGGCACCGCCCCGGCCATCCGGATCGCCATCTCGTGGTTGAAGAAGTAGGGCCGGGGGAGGATGACCTCGTCGCCCGGATCGGTGACCGCGATGAGGGCGTTCAGGATGCCCATATTCGCGCCCGCGGTGACCATGATCTCGCGCCCCGTCGGGTCGATCCCGTTCTCCCGGGCGAGCTTCTCCCCGACGGCGGTCCGGAGCTCGGGCGTCCCCTCGTCCGGCTGGTAGAGATGGTGGGCGGGCGTCTCGCCGAACCGGGCGATGCGGTCCGCGACCCCGGGGGGCGGGCCGTACCCGACGACTCCCTGCCCGAGAGAGACGGTGCCGGGGTGGCGCCGGTAGAGGTCCATCACGATCGGGATGATCGGGGACTGGATGGCCGCGAGCCGGGCGGAGACCGGGGAAGCGGGGGGATTCGCGGGGGAGGCGCTCACCCCGGCCCTCCCCGAACCGCCGATGGCGAACCGGTCACCTGCCCTCTCCTCTCAGGCATCGTCGAGGGGCGCGCAGGCCCCTTCCAGCCAGGCCCTTTCGTCCCGATCGAGGTCGGGGCCGAGGGTTTCGAGGACCCGCGCGTGGTACGCGTCGAGCCACTCGCGCTCGTCCGCCGAGAGCAACCCGGGATCAACGAGCCGCTTCTCGATGGGGCACAGGGTGAGGGTGTCGAAGCGGAGGAACTCGCGGGGGGCGATGGCTTCGTCCCGGACCACTTCCACCAGGTTCTCGATGCGGATCCCGAACTCCCCCGGCTCGTAGTAGCCGGGCTCGTTCGACTGGACGTTGCCGGGTTCGAGAGGGACCGACGTCGAGCGGTGGCTGATCGACTGCGGCCCCTCGTGCACGTTGAGGAACGCGCCCACCCCGTGCCCGGTCCCGTGCGCGTAGTCGCGCCCCGACTGCCAGAGGGCGGCGCGGGCAAGGGTGTCGAGCCGCGCCCCGGTGGTGCCGACCGGGAAGCGCGCGGTGGCGATCGCGACATGCCCCTTGAGCACCCGGGTGTAGGCGTCGCGCTGCGCGCCGGTGGGCCGGCCGCCGAGGAGCAGGGTGCGGGTGACGTCGGTCGTCCCGTCGAGGTAGTGGGCCCCCGAGTCGACGAGGAAGAGCCCCTCGGGGCGGAGGGGGACGTCGCTCGCCTCGTCCACCGAGTAGTGGATGATGGCCCCGTGGCCGGCGTAACCCGCGATGGTCGGGAAGCTCAGCCCCTGGAAGTGCTCGCCCTCGCGCCGGAACCCTTCGAGCCGGGCGGCGGCGCTCATCTCCGTGATCCCGCCCTCCGGAAGGGAGCGATCCAGCCAGTGGAGAAAGCGCACCATGGCGACCCCGTCGCGCCGGTGGGCGGCACGGATGCCGGCCAGCTCCACCTTGTTCTTGCACGCCTTCATGCGGGGGATGGGGGAAGGCGCGAACACCGGCTTCGCCCCGTCGAGAAGACGCCCGCACAGGAAGCTCGTGGTCTCCGTATCGATCCACACCGTGGCCTTGCGGCGCCCGAGGGCACGGAGCGTGCGGCGAATGGCCGCGTAGGGCTCGATGCGGGCGGTGCGGCGGAGGTGGGCCTCGGCGGCACGGTCGAGCTTGCCGCGGTCGACGTGGAGGACTGCCTCGTCCGGGGTCACCACCGCGTACGCGATGACCACCGGGTTGTAGGCGACGTCGGAGCCGCGCACGTTGAACAGCCACGCGATGGCGTCCAGGGTGGTGACGAGGAGCGCGTCGGCCCCGCGCTCTCGCATGGCGCGCCGCACCCGCCGGAGCTTGGACGCGCTCGTCTCGCCCGCGAAGCGGGTGGGAAGCGCCACGACGCGGGCGCGGGCGAGCCGGCCCGGCACCGGGCCGCGGATTGCGTCCACGAGGTTCTCGTCGACAGGCTTCAGGGTCAGCCCGGCCGGAGCGAACTTCTTCGCGATCTTGCGGGTTCGCTTCAGGCTGATGACGGCCGGGTCCACCCCCACCGCGGCCCCACGCGGCAGGGTCCTCGCCAAGTGCTCCTCGACGGTAGGTACTTCCTTCTCGCCGACCGGAAACAGCTTGATCCCGCTGCTGCGCAACTGCTGCCGGGCCTGGAGATGGTAGCGCCCGTCGGTCCAGAGACCGCCCCCCTCGAGCCCGACAACGACGTCCCCGGCCGAGCCCGTGAACCCGCTCAGCCACTGGCGCCGCGCCCAGTGCTCCGGGACGTACTCGCTCTGGTGCGGGTCGCTCGACGGAACGAGGTAGGCGGCGAGCTCGTGCTCGCGCATCGCGTCGCGCAGGCGCGCGAGCCGGGCGCGGACCCCTCCGGCGGCCATGGCTCACGCCCCTCCGAATGCGGTCGCTGACATGTGCGGACTGGCCAAGGATCGGCCTCCGTGGCAAGAGAGCGGGACAGTTGCATGCGGCCCGGCCGATTGAACCGGCGCGGGACGGCCTATACTAGCCCGCATGTCTCACCAACTTCTTGGCTAGCGGACGCGGATCTGCTCGCTGTGACAAGGCGTACTCCCTCAAGCCGCTTCGACGTAGTGTCGACTACGCCTTCAGCGTCTCTCGGTCCGTGCACCTTGTCACAGCGGCATCTCCGCGCCCTCGCGACGTAAGTTGGTGAGACATGCGGGCTAGCGAGGCTGCTCCTCGGACCGACGAGAGATGTTGAAGCCACCCGTCTTCGTTCGAAGCCCCGTCGCACCGAACCGAGCGCAGCCTCGTACGTCTCGTCCAGAAAACCGCTCTGCAAATCCGACTCGACTGTGAACTTCCGGGCCGCTCGAGGATTCTAGCCGAATGTCGCGGAAGATCCGGGTCGGGCTCGTGTTCGGGGGGCGTTCCTGCGAGCACGAGGTCTCCCTCTCCTCCGCCCGCTCGGTGTTCGAGGCGATCGACCGCACCCGGTACGACCTCACCCTCATCCACATCGCGAAGGACGGCGAGTGGCGCCTTCCCGGCGGCGGCGCCGCTTCCGCGCTCCTCGGCCGGCGGGCCGAGGCAGCGGCGGGCGAAGGGGGCGGCGGCCTCCCGCCCGCTCTTGCCGCCGGCGAAACGCACGACGCGCACCCGGTCCTCCTCGCCTATCCGGACGGCGGGCGGCTCCTCGCCCGGGGCGCGAGCACCGCGGAGCCGTTCGCCCTCGACCCGGCGGCCGGTTCCGGCGAGGACGGCCGGGCGGCCGGGGGCACGAGCCTCGACGTGGTGTTCCCCTTGCTGCACGGCCCCTTCGGCGAGGACGGAACCGTGCAGGGGCTCCTCGAGCTCGCGGGGCTCCCCTACGTCGGGGCGGGGGTCGTCGGATCCGCCGCGGCCATGGACAAGGCGATGATGAAGCGCGCGTTCCGGGCGGAGGGGCTCCCGGTGATGGACTACCTCGTGGTCCGGCGCTCGGAGTGGCGGCGCGACCCCGGGCGCGTCCAGGCGGAGGCGGAGGCCCGCCTCGGCTACCCGATGTTCGTCAAGCCCGCGAACCTCGGATCGAGCGTCGGGGTGTACCGGATCGACGACCCCGCCGCCTTTCCCGGCCTCGTCGAGGACGCGTCCGGCTTCGACACCAGGGTGCTCGTCGAGGCGGCCGCGCAGGGCTGCCACGAGATCGAGTGCGCGGTACTCGGCAACGACGACCCGGAGGCGTCGGTCGCGGGCGAGATCGTGCCGAGCCGCGACTTCTACGACTACAACGCGAAGTACGTCGACGACGCGTCGGAGCTCATCATCCCCGCCCCCCTCCCCCCGGAGACGTGCGACCGGGTCCGGGAGCTGTCGATCGCCGCGTTCCGGGCGGTCGAGGCACG
>JAJECB010000407.1 GCA_022822245.1 Gammaproteobacteria bacterium | reverse complement strand
GCTTCGACTACGAGCCGGGGCTGTGGGGCCTGTCGGACTTCTCGGGCAAGACGCTGGCGCTGCGCACCGGGCGCGGCGAGACCGATGTGGAGGTCTTCGTCGCGGTGCTGGCCCACTCGCAGATGATTTATGCCGAGGCGGTGCCCGACCAGAGCGTGCGTCACTGGACGATGGTGCACCGGCGCGCGCTGGAGTACTACGGCGGGGTCCCCTCACGCTGGATCATCGACAACCTCAAGGCCGGCGTCGACAAGCCGGACCGCGAGGAGCCCCGGCTCAATCCGAGCTTCCGCGAGTTCGCGCAGCACTACGACGTCGCCGTGTTGCCTGCACGCTCCGGAAGGGCGACGGACAAGGGGCTCGTGGAGTCGGCGGTCGGCGCGGTCCAGACCCGCATCCTGCTGGCGCTGCGCCACGAGACGTTCTTCTCTCTGGAGGCGATGAACGCCGCCATCCGCCGCGAGCTCGACCGGCTCAACGACGCGCCCATGGCGAGCGGCACCACCCGCCGCGCCGGGTTCGAGGCCACCGAGCGCACCGCTCTCCAGCCCCTGCCGGCGCACCCCTGGGAGTGGGGCGAGTGGGTCGAGCGCAAGGTCGGGCCCAACGGCCATATCCGCCTCGAGCACAACCACTACTCGGTGCCCGACGGCCATATCGGGCGCAACGTCGCAGCGCGCCTCGGCGAGCGCATGGTCGAGGTGTTCGTCGAGCGCGGCGGCGAGCGCATCGCCGTGCATCGGCGCAGCAACGGGCGTAACCAGTACGCCACCCACCCCAACCACATGCCCCACCGCCTCAAGGCGGTGCGCGACATCCGCAGGCCCGACTACGGCGACATCCTCCTCGCCCGCGCGCGGCGCATCGGACGCAACGCCCTGGCCTGGTCCGAGCGATGCTTCGCCTCGCGCGACTTCCCCGAACAGGCCTTCGCCACCGTGCAGGGCATGGTCCGCCTCGCCGACGACCATGGCCGTGAGCGCGTCGATGCGCTGTGCGCCGAGGCCCTCGACCTCAACCGCCTCGCCTCGGGGTTCCTCCGAGAACGGCTCAAGACCGGCCGCGGGCCACGCCGCCCGCGCCCCGAACCCGACGAGACCATCCCCAGCCACACCAATATCCGTGGGGGGAACTACTACCGCAACGACAAAGGAGCGACACCATGACCCTGCGCCAACCCAACATCGAACGCTTCCTCCAGCTCGGCCTGTGCGGCATGGCCGAAGCCCTCACCGAGCAGCGCGATGTCGCCGACATCGAGCAGCTCGGCTTCGACGACCGCCTCGCCATGCTCATCGAGCGCGAAGCCGAGCACCGCGACCACAGGAGCTATCTGGGCCATCTGCGCCAAGCCCAGTTGCGCATGCGCGCCGACATCCACGATGTCGACTGCCGTGCCGGACGCGGCATCGCCCGTACGACGCTGACCCAGCTCGCCGCCGGCGACTGGATCCGCCAAGCGCTGAATCTGATCGTCGAAGGACAGACCGGGTCGGGTAAGACCTTCCTCGCCTGCGCGCTCGCCCACCAAGCCTGCCGCCAGAAGCGCTCCGTGCTCTACCGCCGGGTCCCCGAGCTGGTCTCCGAACTCTCCCGCGCCCGCGATACCGGACGCCACGACCGTCTGATGCGCCGCCTCGCCAAGGTCGAGTTGTTGGTCCTCGACGACTGGGGGCTCCAGAGCTTCTCCGCCGAAGGCCGCCGCGACCTGCTCGAGATCGTGGAGGCGCGCTACGCACGCAAGTCCATCGTGGTCGCCAGCCAGATCCCGGTCGAGCGCTGGCCACGGATCATCGGCGAGGCCACGATCGCCGACGCGGTCCTCGACCGCATCGTCCACAACGCCTATCGAATCGAGCTCACCGGCGAATCCCAGCGCAAGCGCAACAAGCCGCCACCGCTCGACGCCACCGACCCTGAGTCCACCAAGCGGTGACGATGTGGACGCGTCCTGCGGACCGAGCGCCGTCCTACGGACCGTATGGACAAGGCGTGGACAAGTGCGTGGCACTTGCCCACCCCTTGCCCACACTCGGCGCTCTCGCGACCACATCCTCACCGCTTCAACAACATGATCTTGGTGATCACAATCACGGGCGCCTTCGGCGCCATCGCCTCTGCCAGGACCGGGGGACGCGCGGCGCCATGCTTGATGAGGAACTCGCCGTCGCGGCCGATACCGCATTGCACGGTGACCAGGGCTCGCTTACGCTCGCAGCCGGCTGGCCGATGGCCAGCCCCGTCTTCAACCAGGGGAGAAACAACACCGCAAACCCGGGAGAGAGAAGCGCCTCCGCGCCCGGTCCGAGCAGGCCGGAATCGCGGTCAAGTAACGCAGGAATCCCGGTCAAGTGTTCCAGGAATCGCCGTCAAGTGCGCAGGAATCCGCAATTAAACCGTTCCCCGCACGTGCAGTACGTGTCTCCGTCAACATCGGCAGTGATATTCTAGACCGAATGTCTAGGTTAGCCACGGCCCCCGACTGACAGCCCGAGCGATCTCCGTTCGGTCACTGCCATTTCGGTCGACCAATTCCAGTTCTTCCGGATAGCCCCCTACACGCAGTGCATACCTTCAAGGCTTTGTCTCAAAACTATCCGACTCATTTGATCGAATCAGCATGTCTGTTCTCTAGGAACCACTTGGGCACACCGAAACCGTCCCGGGAAAAGTTACTCTCATGAATGTGCCGAGCTACATTGTGAA
>JAJECB010000293.1 GCA_022822245.1 Gammaproteobacteria bacterium | reverse complement strand
CCCCTACTATGGACCCCTCGGCGAGGTTTGTCCACAGGCCCTGTTTGGCCTGTCGTATCAATCAGCTACCGGCCAGGAAAAATTGGCCCTGCCGAGATGAGGGAGAGCGGGAGTTTTTGGCTAATGGTGAACTTGGGATCGTCATTGGCCAACGGAGTTGGGGGAAGAGCAATCCGAGGTTCACGCATGTAGAGTTCTCGAGCCGAGGTGATCGGAATTTCTCGTTTGTGCGATCCAATTTCTCAGAGGACGGCCATCCCCATCTGGAGTTGGCCTATGCGCTCACGGTCCACAAGGCGCAAGGGAGCGAATTCGGGAGCGTGATACTCGTGCTACCGTCCCATAGCCGGTTGGTCTCCCGTGAAATGCTATACACGGCGCTTACCCGGCAGAAACGACGGATTTGGATCCTCCACCAAGGACCGTTCGACCGGTTCCTTGCGCTCCGTAACCACGTGTTCTCCGACATCGCGGCACGATTTACGAACCTGCTGCACACACCTACCCGTAAGGAAATCCGCTTGGCGGCTGAGATACCTGCTGGGTTTACCGGATCGAAGCGGGGATTCCTTGAGGAAAGGCTAATTCATCGCACTATCCGGGGTGACATGGTGAGCTCGAAGAACGAGCTGGTTATCGCCAATATTCTGTTTGGCATGGAAATGGAAGGGTATCTCACCTACAAGGTGGAGCCGAAGTTGCCCTTCGATGACGGTCGGGGCCGGTGGGCGGATTTCGAAGTCCAGGCCCAAAGAAAGACATGGTACTGGGAGCATTGCGGGATGCTAGACGACGAGCATTACCGTAATCGCTGGGAAAGAAAAAAGGAACTCTACGCGCGTAACGGCGTTACCGTCTATTCTGACAGTAATCCTGATGGACGTCTCATTGTGACAGTAGACGGACCAAAACAGGGACTTAACGCCGAAGATATTGATAAACTCGTACGCAAGCTGTTCGTGACTTCATAGCAGGAAGTTTGTGCGTCAACATGCTGATTCCGGGCAATGGGGCGCCGTGTCTCGGCTCGCAAAATTGGACGGGGCGGTTGCGGAACGGATCCCGACGGTGCGGATTCCGGAGTATTCCGTGCACCGATTCCGGAGCAGATCGGACGTTGGCTTCGGCGGCGAACCAATCACGTCTTCGGTTCGCGCCGGAAGCTTGCAACGGTCCTGATCTCGGTAGCGGCGTAACGGACTCATAATGAGCTTCGCACCTGTCGGCGGACGCAGGGGGAATGGAGACGCGGGCGGTCGACGCCAACTTGGAGGCTGACGCATCCCGCCGGAAGCGGAGCGGGGCTCTCACGCCGGGAGAAACGGTGACCGGGTGGATCGCCGAGGTGACCGACGGTGACGGACTCCTCGTCAACGTCGCGGGCCGCGGACGGTTCACGGTGCGCCTTGCTTACGTAGACGCGCCAGAGTTCGACCAACCGGGAGGAAGGGAGGCGAAGGACGCCCTTCGCAAGCTGGCGCTCCAGGGCCGTCGCGGTGTCGGCCTTCGCGCCGTCAGAGACGACCGCTACGGGCGCACCGTCGCGGTGGTGTGGAGCGCCGGCCGGACCCTCAACGAGGAGTTGGTGAGGAACGGTCATGCGTGGGTCGATCCGCGTTTTGTTGGTGGCGCAACGAAGCGCAAGTACAAGGCGCTTGAGAACGAAGCGAGGAGGGCACGTCGGGGGTTGTGGAACGCCGACAGTCCACCGGTTGCCCCGTGGGACTGGCGACAAAGCGAGCCGATTCAGGCAGCTCCAATTCGGTCCCTTGGAGAAGCCAACCGAAGGGTCCGGCGTAGATCGAGCCCGCTTGGATGGATCGCCGCGGCTGTCGTTTTCCTTGTAATTGTCGGGAAGTGCGCAACCGAGGTGAAAAACGAAGCGGAGAAGGGCCGAGCAGGAAGCGTCACGTCGGGGCCGCACTTGGCGAACGACCGGGCACCCGCAGCATCAGGCCAGAGCGATGCTCCGCATCGGCGGGCGTCTCAGCAGGTGCGTGACATCCAGCGCATGCTCAAAGGGCTCGGCTACCAGCCCGGACCGATCGACGGCATTCTCGGTCCAAGGACGAGAGGGGCAATCCGCGCGTTCGAAATCGAGAGCGGTCTTCAACCGACGGGAGAGGCCACGGATGGCACAGCGGCGAGGCTCCGCGAGGAGTTCGAACGACAACAGGTCTGGTACGAGGGGTTCTAGGGCGGAACGCCAAGGCCGGCGAGCGACGGGTTTCCCGACCGGAATCGAGAGGTGTCAGTGAGCGCCCATATGGAGCCATTCGATGTTCGCCTCAATGGAGCCACTTGGGCAGTGCTGAGCTGAGGTCTCGGACCACCGATTCTCGCCGGTACCCTCCCCGGCGCAATCGCTCAAGGGGAGGAGCCGGTAGCCAACCGGAGGTTCGAGATGTTCGAATATCGTCAAGTCCTGACTCGCATGCGGTTGGGCGACGCCGACCGCGCCATTGCGCGTGCCGGGGTGATGGTTCGGCGCAAGTTTGCCCAGCTTCGGCGCACCGCCGAGGCGGCGGGCTGGTGCGACGTCGCCACGCCCTTGCCCGGGGACCCGCGGCACGAGCGTGCCGCATCCCCTCTGACCGTTCCGACGCTCCGGGACCGGAGTTGCCGGGGCTGCCAAGGCTCCCGGTGCCCTCGCTCACGCAGCCGGCTTGCCCGTCCGTCCCCAGAACAGCATGCGGACCTCGTCGCTGTTCTCGAGCCCTGGCCGTTCAGCGTAGGCAAGGACCGGGACGAGGCGGGGCATCGTCCCGCTTACCCGGGTCACTCGATGCAGCGTCTCGCGCCCGCCGAAGATGAGCAGGGCACCGGCGGTGAAGGGAAGCTCGCGCACATGGCGGCGGTCGCCGTCCAGCACGGCGGCAACGGTCGACCTTTCATCCGCTCGCCCCCGGATCCGGGGCACGTATTCGAATGCTCCTCCCGACTCCGGGGCCTGGACCATCAGGGTGACGGAGAACTCCGATTCGTCGAAGTGCCATCCATGCTCGCCGCCGTCGACGAAGACGTTCATGGAGCACGCGCCGAGCGGATCCGCGAAACGATGGAGCTGGGGTTTTGCCAGGACCACGCGGATGAGCTCCTTCAGCGGGTCCCACTCGTACAGGCGCCGAAGCGAGGAGTGTTCCCCGATTCGATCGTAGGGAACCGAGCCCACGAAGGTCCGTTCGTACCTCGTCGCGACGTCCCCGGCGGGTACGTCGGGAGAGGGCTCCGTGAGATAGACGTTGTGGGTGCCCCTGCAGAACCACGCGTCCCCGACGCACGCGTTCGCTTCCTCGGCCAGGATCTCGAGGGCCTCGGGCCGGATGAACCCGGGCAGCATGCAGATCCCGTCCTTCCGGAAGCGTCCGCGTGCCGCCCGCGCGAAAGCGGCGCCGTCCGCCGAATCGAGGTCCTCGATGGGGCAGCGGTCGAGATTCACCATGCGAGCGGCGTCGAGCACCTTCCTCTCGTCCATGCAGTCTCCTCGGAGTCGAGCAGCGGGCGGACGTGCTGTACCGCCTCGACGGCAGCGGCCCCGCGTAGAGTCGTGTCGGGTCAAACGGTCGGGGTCCGCATCACCCGTCGAGGCTCAGGGCCTCCCGGATGTCGACCGACATCCTGGCCTTTGCCTCTTCGAGCGGGATCCCGGTCGCGTCGGCGACCCGGACCACGGCATCGACCGAAGCCTCCTCGCCGACTTCGCGCTCGAGTCGTTCGCGCGCGGCGGCAAAGGCGGTCGCGCCGGCGAAGAAGGCGTCTGCGTAGGCGGAAAGCGCGGCTCCCGCCGCGACGCCGCCATCGGCCGCACCATCCCTGACGATGGCGGCCAGGTCGTAGGCGTTGCCCGTGTACTCGCCGCTCCCACGGAGCAGCACCGCATGGCTGGTGGTTCAGTAGAAGCACTGGTTGATCGCGGAGACCCGGGCCGCGAGAAACTCGATCTGCGCATGGGTGAGCGCCCGGTACTCGGTGCCGAAGTCGCGAAGCGCGGCATCGGGCAGGTACTGAGCTGCATCCAGATCGAAGAACCCCGCCACTTCGGCCGGCACGAGAGACAGGGCACGGTGGATGTTGACGGCGGAGAGGCCGTCATACATGCCGGCTTCCGCTTCGGTCATGTCTTCGGGCGCGACCGTCGGCACCCAGGCCAGACCGTCCTTCGCGCCGGCCGGGCGGCGGCGGCGGGGCTCACCGGCAGCGGGCGCCGGCAGCGCGTGCCGGGGGATGCCCATGGCGTCGCAGAAGCTGTCGATGGCAATCACCGTCGCCATCACCCCGACCGTCTCCACGTACTCGGCGTCGCTCAGGCCGCCGGCGAGCGCGCTCTCGTAGAACGCCCGGGTCAGGCGTCCCGAATCGGTCCGGATCCGGTGTATGACCTCGACCAGGGTTTCCGGGAGCCCGGTGGCGGCCGTGCAGGTGCGGGTTCCCGTGACCGCGCGGGGCGACAGTGCCGCCCTGCGGTCTCGGCACAACCCGCAGTCCGTTGCCGCGCGGGTCTCCTCGGCGATCGCCACCCGCACCGCACCGGTCCACCACTCGCCGGGCGCCCCGAGCCGGGCCCCAGGCGCGCTGGTGGGCACCGACGAGGTCGTCGCGGAGCGGCAAGGGGCTGTGGCGGTAGTCCAGAGTCTCGACCATCTCCGTTTCCCGGGCCATTGCGTGACCTGCCTCCGGCTTGCCGCAATCGACGCCTTACAAGCTTTCTCCTGCCTCCACGATGTCCGGTTTGTGCCGGCCGCGTGACTCACACACGGCAGTCTCCGGAAACCCCGGGGTGGGCGGTTCAGCCGAAGATGGCCTCGACAGCCTGCAACTGGAAGTCGAGGTCGGGTTCGAAGCGGAGCTTCGCGTTCCCGTCACGCCCTCGTTACGCTCCGGTGCCGGCGGGCGCCTCCGCCGGACAGTCCTTCGACGGCAGCCCGTCCCGCGTCCGTCAGGCGGTACATCTGAAGTCGGCTTCGAGGCTTCTCGGGAATGGTGTAGCCAATGCTCCCATCCGCCAGGAGCGCGCGGATCACCTTGTTGAGCTGACCGGAAACGCTGTTCTGTCCCAGGCTCCGGGACAGGTCCGACTTCGACATCGGCCCCCCGGCCAGTTGCCGAAGCACTCTGGCCGCCAGTGACTCTGGCCGCGACTCTGGCTGTGACTCTGGCCGCGTCGGCTCGGTACCGCCAGCCTCCCGGGCCGCACCACCGGTTTCTCGAACCGCACCGCCGGAGATGGATTCGCTCGCTGTCCCGACGAACACGAACTCCAGCCGCAGCCCGCCCGGCTCCAGCTCCCAGCGCGGCTCGACCGTTCCCGCCGCCCGGCATGCCCTCACGATGTGCCAACGACGGCTGCCGTGGCGAACACCCCGATCAGAAATGGAAGCGAAGCGAGACGCCGAGCTTCCTGATGTTGTCGAAGTTGTCGTCCGTATGCCTGCTGAAGGAGAGAAAGGGGCCAACGGACACCCGTTCGGCGAGATGAACATGCGCGCCAATCCTGAACATGGTCTCGGAGTCCGAGATCTTTCCGCCGGTACGAACGACATCCGCGCGGGTGTGGGTGCGTGAGAGCTGGCCTTCGATCTCCAGCCTTTCGCCGATCCAGTGACGCGCCCCGACCGCGGCGCTGAAGCCTTTGCCGTCGATGGTGGAGTCGGCCGTCGATACGAGGGGCGGCCCGGACGGCAAGGGAACGACGATCGGGATCCGGTGATCGACCTCGAAATCCACGATGGCGAGGGCCTCGGCGTAGATGCTGGTCCGTTCGCCGGCGTCGAAGTGATATCCCGCTCCCAGAGCGAAAATGGTCTGCCGGCTGTCGAGATCGACGGGCGTGCGCGCCACCTCGTTCCGGAAGTCCTTGGTCTCTCTCGACCAAACGCCCTTCAGGTAGAGTGAATCGAACACCTCCCAGGAACCGGCGACCCCGAGCAGCCGGCCGTGCGCATTCTTCTCCAACGGGTCGGAGGCCGTGTTCTCGGTCTTCGACATGTCCGCCATCAGCTCCAGGTAGCTGTAGCTGAACTCCGCGGCGGGGCTGCTCACCGGGAGGCACGCGAAAACGACGATGGCGAGGAGTCTTGGGAATCGCGTCATGGTGTATCTCCGCGCGGTCCAGCGTGTCCGACCCGTGCAGGGAGCACCCGACCGGAGCGCCCCGCGGGGACCCCGCAGGCACGGGGCCCCCTGGCGATTGTCGGACCGAAGGCCGGTCAGGGAGCCGGGACGTTGTGATGGTGGGCGAGTGCGGTTGCCGTGCCGAGGGCGACGAAGAGGGCGGCGAAGAGGCCCGTCAGGGTGGTGCGGATGCGTTGCAGTTTCATGTTGCCTCTCCTGTCGGAGGTATGAATGGCTCCTTCGAGCGGGTACATGATGTCGTGAGTTCCCGCAACGAAATTGTCCGATCGCGAAGTTCGATTGCGAGTAGGGGCCATGACGACAAGCGAAGCATGCGCGAGGCCAACCGCAAGCGCTACGAACGGACCACGTTCCCATCGGTGAGGTAATCGCGTTGGGTGACCGTTTTTCACGAGGAGAGTCAACCGATGCAGGATGGTGCACGAGGTTCAGGTGGCGAGCGGGGTCGCGCGTGCGCTGGGGATCCGAGCATGTCTGCGCCGGGTCGGGGGCGCCGGCGCTGGAGCGACGAAGAGAAGGCGCGGGTGGTGCTCGCGAGCTTGCGGCCTGGGGAACGCGTAGTCGAAGTCGCGCGTCGGTATGGAGTTGATGGCCTCGATAGCCTGCAACTGGAACTCGAGGTCGGGTTCGAGGTGGGGCTTCGCGTTCTCGTCACGCTCTCTCCCCTTACGCTCCGGTGCCGGCGCTTCCGGCGGACAGTCCTTCGACGGCAACCCGTCCCGCGCCCCTGCGCTTCGATCGGTTCCGGCAGCCGAATCAGGCAAATTCGAACACCGGCGCCTCGATGGTGCGCACCGGGCTGCGCCGTTCCCGCACGATCCTCTGCAATCGCTCGACGGTATCCGGAGCAAAGTGGCTCTCTCCGGTCTCCACGTCGACCCGTGCCGGGACGTTTTCGATGACGAAGAGTCGGCCGTCCACCTCGATATGGTAGGTGACCAGGCGGTCAACCAGCCTCTCCTTCCAGACACTGCCGTCAGTCATGATCCTGCCTCTGCGAGCGTGTCCTGCGTCTTGTAACGCTGGCCAATCGGGGGGAGTGCTCGCTACGACCAGCCTGATGAGCAAGACCGCGCGGTACCTCATGCTACCCGCGACCGTGATGCGACCGTGATGTAAGCGAGACATCCAGGCTTACCCGATCGTAGGGAACCCGCGGCACGAGCGTGCCGCGCTGTCCTTCCTTCAACTCCACGAGGCCGTAGCGCGACATCGTCTTGAGAGTTCGAGAGAGGTTCGACTTGTTTCGTCCGGCGAGCTCCGTGAGCGAGGAGGGCTTTTCCCGGGCGATCAGCGCCAGAAGATCGCGGTTGCGCCCGGAGAGCACCTTGGCGAAGCTCTCTATGGAGGCGAACCAGACCATCGGCTCGCCCCTGGTCGGCTTGCGCTCTCCCCGGGCGATCGCCATCGTGCGCGCCTTCATCCGGTCGTAGCCGGCGATGCTGATTCTCAGCGTCTTCATGGCAGAGATCCCCTTTCTCTCAGAACCTCGTCCACTTCCCTCCAAAGATCCTCGAGGAGCGTGGACGCGTCCGTGTACTCATTTGGCCGGATTGTCCGCAGCCTGTGTCGATGGTCGGTCATGATGACGTTTCCTTCGTTGCGGAGAGCCCCTTGCTCGAGCGCAATGCCACACCCTTCGCCTTCCGCTGCTCAAGATCGGAGCGGTGGTCACCCGAAATATCCGCACCGTGGCGGTGCGGCTATCGAGCGCCTGCCCCGACCAGGCCGTGTTTCGGCTCCTGGTGCACCAGCTGACCGCAGGATAGCGTCGCCCCAGCGACCACCTCCCCGAAAACAACTTCCCATCCGGCCCCGGAGCGTCGCGCTACGCTTCGCACTGCCTGCAAGGCTCAAACCGAACCGAAATCTCCCTCTTCCCCGCTCCAACCCGACCCTCCGGGCCATCCATCGCCATCGGTCCTTCCGAAAACGTTCCGACGAAATCCAAACAACCCGCCAGAAAACAAAACCGCCCCCTTCACGCAACATGCGGGCTAGAGCGGTATCGGCGGCAACGCGTCCATGCCGCACTCCAAAGCCGCATTTTCGACCGTTTCGAGGAGCGCCTTGGCCGTCGAACAGCATCGCTTTCCCACCCGACGCTCCATCGCCCTCAACCGATGCGGGCCGGTTTCCGCTCCTCCGCCAGCACCCAGGTCTCGATCGGTGCGACCCCGGGAGGCAGATGCGCGTTCGCAACAGCCAGCACCTGTGCATAGCGGCGCCTCACTTCTCCACTCCGCCCATCGTCGCCAAAGCCCACCGCCGCGCGGATGCCGCCGCTGACCGCAGGCGCGGCCGGGCTTGTCAGCCCTAGATCCACCCGTGCATCAAGCAGTTCCTGAAGCGACTCCCGCACCTCGTCCAGAGCGAAGTGCCACTCCCAGACATTCTGCAATAGCTGAAACGGTGCGTAGTAGATCTTCGACGGCGTTCCGGATGCATCCTTGACTTCCACCAGCACCAGATTCCCCGCGGGGTCGACCGCGAGCTGATCGAGCTTGAGACTGTCTTTCGGATCGGGAGGCATCGCCCAACGGTCCCGTCTCTTTGGCAAAGATCGCCGCGACAACGCGAGCGCGATCAATTCGCTGCGGGCTTCTTCAACCGAGGGGCGAAACGCTTTCTTCAACAGGCGGTCACGCGCCGCCGCCGAGGGGTATGCCAGTGCCGCCTCCTTGTCGATCATGATCCAGGGCTCGCCGATCCGCGACCACCTGGCCTGGATCGCGCCCTCTCTCGTTTGCCGCCGATCAACCCGCACTCCGGTCAGAAACGTATCCAGAGCCTCGGCGAGGCCGGGTTCGCCCACGCTCCATGAATCGCGCCGATAGTCTCGACTGACCCGTGTTTTGCGTTCTTGGCGAAACAACCGGCTCGCGCATGGCTGACAGGCGTATCTCCTGTGCGATTCGATCCAGACCGAGCCGCTTCCTTCCAGTCCGCCCTTCACCAGGCATGTCAGCCCGCAGTAGAGATGAACCTCGTCACCGCGCCGCAGATGCTGTTCGAGACCGACACCTGCGACAGTGCGCTCTACAAGCAGCGGCGCAAGAAACCCGTCAGGCGCAAGCGCTTGGCGGAGTCGCCGGGACGGCACCCGTTCATAGAACGCTGCATCCGCCTTGGTCATCGGGCGCCGTACCTACGCGATCAGACCGATTCCGTGGCGTTCCAGAACCTCGGGCAGCTCCGGATGGTCCTCCAGTCTGCCCGTGTCGACAGACACGAGCTTCTCGGCACCGCGGTCGAACACTGCGTAGACATCCTCCCCGGTCAGTCGGGAGGCGTAGAGCAACCCCTCGACGTCCGCATGCTCCGAATGAATCGCCCTGGCAAGCGCGCGCCCCGCCGCATGGTTTCGGGCGTGAACCGCATCCGTCGGCGCACCGATCCGCGCGCATCCATCCCCACGAAGATCCAGCAGCGCGAGCGCAAACCCGGACCGCGCCGAGATGCAGGCCCAGACCCGCTCCGTGATCTCCTTGAGCGCGACGGCGCGGTCCCGCCGCCGCATGAACCTGTCACGCACCACTGTTTCTATTACGGCGGTTGCAAAGTCGGGACTGGCGTAGAGGACAGAGTGGTCCGCACTCCGCGAGCAGAAACGGGAATCAGCGGGACGGCTACCCAAAGGCGTCGCCCGGTAGCGCCCCGGCATGATCCGGTAGATCTCCGGAATCCTCGCCTCCAGCAGTACCGGCTCGATCCGCTCTCGGGGAAACCTCGCTGCGCTCACGAGAACGTGGCGCCGAAACCGGGCGCCGCGCCAATCACTTCTTCCGTGCGGCCCGCCTTGAGCAATTCGAGGGGAAGCGCGACCTCATCCTCGAATGGCCATTCCTGGGAGAGAAACGCCCACGCCAGTTCGGGGTCCCCGACGATTTCGACGACGTCGGCCAAGTCCGGCACGACCCGGCCGGGGCCGAGAATCTGCGCTGCGGGAATACGCAGGCCCCGCTTCGTCGACCTCCAGGCGAGTAGCGTGTTCCGGCTCGCCCAGTCATAGACCGTTGTGCGCGACACCTCGAGCCTGGCCGCGGCCTCCGACACCCCGACAATCTCGTCGCCGACGGGGCGCCGGACGATGAACGGCCGCAACCTCTCAGGCACATCGGGGCCGTCAACGGCTTCCTCCGCCTCGCACTGAGCCGCAGCCGCTTCCAGCGCCGCGGTGACGGCCAGACGCGCCTCCCGAGGGCGGTGGCGTACGAATGCCCTGGCGCTGCGCGAAAGGGCCGGGAGGCCCTCCTCCAGAAATCCCATCGTCTCACCTGTCGTTCCGCCCGGCTTCGCCATTGGGTTCCCACTCCCCGGTCACTGCTCCCGAATACCCTTGCACGCATTGTCCAGTTTGTAAACCATGTTCGCAACGCCGAAGTCACGGTACTCGCGCCGGCCCGTCATCTCCCGTCACCGCGAAACGGGCGCAAGACCACGAAGGATGCTCCGCGCGGGCTCAATTGGAGGGCTTGACTGGGCATCCACTTCCGCACCCGGGTCATTTTCCTCGCCGCAAGCGCCGCCGCGCTCCTTGCCTGCTCCGGCGATGACCGGGCACGGGGAACTGAACTTGAGAGTTCGAGAGAGGTTCGACTTGTTTCGTCCGGCGAGTTTCGCGAGCTCCGTGAGCGAGGCGGGCTTCTCCCGGGCGATCATCGCCAGAAGCTCGCGATTGCGCCCGGAGAGCACCTTGGCGAAGCTCTCGATGGAGGCGAACCAGACCATCGGCTCGTCCTTGGTCGGCTTGCGCTCTCCCCGCGCGTTTCATCGTGGGAGTGGCCAGCCCGGCGGGGCGTCATGCGTTGGTTCGGGATGTCGGGCTGACTACGCTGGATTTCAGAAGGAGCCCCGCCGCTACAATTCCCGCCGGCAGTTGGTTCGCTTGGCTCGTGCGGCTCTTGCGGAGACTCCTCCGAGCGTAGGCAGGCCAGATCCACGGAACGCATCCGAATCGTGACTTTGGTCGGGGCGCACGGCTCCGGTGACTTGGCCGGGCGGGTGTCGTCGGCGTCGAATGATGTAGGCGAGAAGGCCGGCGTGCATGGGATCGCGTATGTCCCTTCCAGGTGACCCCGGCGAACGGGACCCGTACCTCTGGCTCGAGGAGGTGGAGGGGGCGGACGCGCTCGCGTGGGTCGCGGAGCGGAACCGGGCCACCCACGCGGCAATCGCGGAGGGGCAGCCGGGGTTCGATGTGCTGCGCGCTCGCCTCCGGGCGGCGTTCGACGCCGAGGACCGCATCCCCCATCTCCGCAAGCTCGGCGAGCGCTACTACAACTTCTGGCAGGACGAGGAGAACCCGCGGGGCCTCTGGCGGCGCACCACGCTCGAGGAGTACTTGAAGCCCGCGCCCGACTGGGAGGTGGTGCTCGACTTCGACGCGCTCGGCCGCGCCGAAGGCGAGCGGTGGGTGTTCGCGGGCGCCCCGGTGCTCGTCCCCGGCTACGACCGGGCCCTCGTCCGCCTCTCCCGCGGCGGCGCCGATGCGGTGGTCGTCCGCGAGTTCGACCTCGTCGCCAGGCGCTTCGTCGAGGGCGGATTCGCGCTCCCCGAATCGAAGGGGCAGGTGGCCTGGGCCGGTCCGGACGCGATCTTCGCGGCGACGGACTTCGGCCCGGGCACGATGACCGACTCGGGGTATCCCCGGATCGTCAAGCTCTGGCGCCGCGGCCGGCCGCTCGCCGAGGCGGCCACCGTGTTCGAGGGCGAGACTTCCGACGTCTCCGTCCGCGCCTGGGCGGACCTCGCGCCCGGCTTCGAGACGGAGCTCGTCACCCGGAGCCGCGACTTCTTCAACGACGACCGGTTCCTCCGCCGGGGCGGGGAGCTGATTCCGCTCGACCTCCCCTCCGATGCGGGCTTCGCCGTGCATCGGGGCCGGCTCTTCGTCACCCCGCGCGCCGACTGGGAGACGGGCGGGCGCACCTTCTCCGCGGGGAGCCTTCTCGCCATCGGCCTCGACCGCTTCCTCGCCGGCGGTCGCGACCTCGCGGTGCTCTTCGCACCCACCGAGAGCCGCGTCCTCGCCGGCTTCTCGCCAACCCGGAATCACGTCCTCGTCAACATCCTCGACAACGTGCGCCACCGCGTCGAGGTCGCGACGCCGGGGGAGGCGGGAGACTGGTCCGTCGCTTCTCTCGCGGGCGTGGAGGACGGCGCCGCCCGCTTCCGGAGCATCGACGCCCGCGCCGTGGACCCGGACATCGACGACCGGTACTTCGTCGTTACCGAAGGCTTTCTGACCCCGCCCGCGCTCGCGCTCGGATGGGTGGGCGAAGGCGAGGGCGAGGGCGAGGCGCCGGCCGTCCTCAAGCGCGAGCCGGCGCGTTTCGATGCCGAGGGCCTCGCCGTCGCGCAGCACTGGGCCATCTCCGCCGACGGCACCCGGGTCCGATACTTCGAGGTCTCGCGCCCCGGCGGCGCGGCCGCCGCGGCCGCGGGTCCGCCGCGCCCGACCCTGCTCTATGGCTACGGCGGGTTCGAGGTCGCCGAGACCCCCCGCTATCTCCTGACCGCCGGCGTGGCCTGGCTGGAGCGGGGCGGGGCCTACGCGGTGGCGAACATCCGGGGCGGCGGCGAGCTCGGGCCGGCCTGGCACCGGGCCGCGCTCAAGGCCGGGCGCCGGCGCGCCTTCGAGGACTTCATCGCGGTCGCCGAGGACCTCGTCCGCCGCGGCGTTGCGACGCCCGCCCGGCTCGGCATCCTCGGCGGCAGCAACGGCGGGCTGCTCATGGGCAACATGCTCACCATGCGCCCGGACCTCTTCGGCGCCGTCGTCGCGCACGTACCCCTTTTCGACATGCGCCGCTACCACCGCCTGCCCGCCGGGGCGAGCTGGATGGCCGAGTACGGCGACCCCGACAATCCCGCCGAATGGGCCTTCCTCCGCACCTTCTCGCCCTACCACAACGTGAAGGCGGGCCGCGCGGACCACCCGAAGGTCCTCATCACCACGTCCACCCGCGACGACCGGGTGCACCCCGGACACGCCCGCAAGATGGCGGCCAAGATGCTGGCCATGGGCCACGACGTGCTCTACCACGAGAACGCGGAAGGAGGACACGCCGGTGCCGCCGACAACGCCGAGCGCGCGCACCTATGGGCGCTCGCCTTCCGCTTCCTCTGGGACGCGCTCGGCGACCCCTGAACCGCGCGAAGTGCACACGGAATCCGATGGGAAACCCGCCGCGTCCCCGGCCGGCCAGCCGTGAATGGGCGACGGAAACCGGACGGCCGACAGGCAGGTAGGTAGGTACAACACGAGTGCAATAATTCACGAATTATCGGAATTTATGGTGATCAAGGATACTGACGCTCTCGCAGAGGTATGAGTTCGATATAGCGAGTCGGCATAAACTCACATAAAATGTGAATATCAGTAGCAACACTGAACTCGATCATGAACCGAGAATTCGCGATACCAAAGGGGCGCCGCAGGTTGGCCGAGGTGGTTCGAGCAGCCGGCGAAATCGTCCACATCGCCGATGCGGAATCAGTCCTCGATGTCAGCCGTTCCGATGCCGCGAAGCTCCTGTCGCGGTGGAGCGGGCAGGGCTGGCTACGGCGTGTCGGTCCAGGTGCCTATGCACCGGTTGGCCTTGATTCCCTTGGAAGTCAGCGGGTGCTTGACGATCCCTGGGTGCTGGTCCCGTCACTGTACGACCCCGCGTACATCGGCGGTCGGACCGCCGCGGAGCACTGGGACCTTACGGAACAGATCTTCCGCGATATCGTCGTGATGACCGGGCGCCCGGTGCGCGCCAGGAACCGGGAGCACCATGGCACAAGCTTCACGTTGAGGCACACGCGTCCGGAGATGATCTTCGGCACCAGGTACGTCTGGCGCGGAACAACCAGAATCGCGATATCCGACGTTCACCGCACCATCGTGGACATGCTCGACGATCCGAGTCTCGGGGCCGGCATCCAGCATGTCGCCGACTGCCTTGCAGCCTATTTCGACCGCCCGGACCGGGATGACGACACATTGGTCGCCTATGCTGACCGGCTCGGCAACGGGGCCGTGTTCAAGCGCCTCGGCTTCCTCACCGAGCGCCGATCGGACAGCGCCGCCCTCGTAGAGGCATGCCGGGAACGGCTGACGCAGGGCAACGCCAGGCTCGATTTCGCGCTTGCGTGCCGCCGGCTGGCAACGCGCTGGCGCCTGTTCGTTCCCGAAAGCTGGGTCCAGGCAGAGCCCGCGTGATCGACCGCCGGGAGATTCTCGACATCGCCGGCATATTCGGATTGCGGCCGCAGATCGTCGAGAAGGACTATGTGCTGGGCTGGGTTCTTGCGGGCATCTATCATCAGGCCGCCCTCGCCATGAGCTGGATATTCAAGGGTAGGCGAACCAAGACCGAGGTGGTCTGCGATGACCAAGCAGTACAAGTCTGACGCCCTTGCGGCGGCCCACGAGACGGCGATGGGCCTGACGGAGGCGGGAGTCATGGCGAAGCGGACGATGAAGGTCTTCGACGAAACGTGCCTGATGCCGGTGGAGGAGATGGCGCCGGAGAGGAGCCGGGAGATCCGGCCGGGCCGAAGGCGAGCTCTGGATGTTCGCGGGCGTCCCGGAACTACGTCACCGCGGGAAAGAAGAATCAACAGCGAGCGCGCTCTTGGTGACGACAAAGATACAAAGGGCAT
>JAJECB010000015.1 GCA_022822245.1 Gammaproteobacteria bacterium | reverse complement strand
CCGGTCCGCGCGCCGACGAGGCGCGCGAGGCGGGAGCGGACCTCGTCGGGCTCGAGGACCTCGCGGAGAAGGTGCGCGCGGGGGAGCTCGATTTCGACATTGCGATCGCCACCCCGGATTCGATGCGGGTCGTCGGCCAGCTCGGCCGCATTCTCGGCCCCCGGGGACTCATGCCGAACCCGAAGACGGGGACGGTGACCGACGACGTCCCCACCGCGGTCGCGAACGCCAAGGGCGGCCAGATTCAGTACCGGACCGACCGGGCGGGGATCATCCATTGCCCGATCGGGAAGCTGTCGTTCGAGGCCGAGGCGCTCGAGGAGAACCTCGCCGCCCTCGTCGCCCAGCTCGTCCGGGCGAAGCCGGCGGCGTCCAAGGGCGTCTATCTCCGGAAGGTGACCGTCTCGAGCACCATGGGGCCCGGCGTCACCGTCGACAAGGCAAGCCTTTCGGCTTGATCGGACGGCGGGCACGGATCCTGAACCCGGAGCGGGATCGGTCGCGCCGCGGCCGCCCGCATGCCCGAGGGCCGGTCACGGTCCGCGCCACGAACGAGGAGGTCTGGATGCATGCCGCTCAGTCTTGACGAAAAGAAGGCCGTGGTGGCCGAGGTGGCGGAGGTCGCGAAGAGCGCGTCCTCGGTGATCGCAGCCGAGTACCGCGGGCTCAACGTGGCCGAGATGACGGAGCTTCGTCGCCAGGCGCGCACGGCCGGCGTGTACCTCCGGGTGGTTCCGAACCGCCTCGCGAAGCGGGCGGTCGAGTCCACGGAGTTCGAGTGCCTGCGCGAGGACCTGAACGGCCCGCTCGTGCTCGCGTTCGCACGGGAGGATCCGGGCTCGGCGGCGAGGGTCGTCCGCGACTACCGGCGGACCAACCAGAAGCTCAAGGTCCGGCTGGTGGCGTACGGCGGCAAGCTCGTCGACGCGTCCGATATCGACCAGCTAGCGAACCTCCCTACGTACGAGGAGGCGATCGCCCGCCTGATGGGGGTCCTCAAGGCTCCCGTCACCAGACTCGCCCGCACCCTGGCCGAACCGCATGCGCGGCTCGTCCGGGCAATGGACGCGATTCGACAACGGAAGGAGGAAGCGGCGGGCGGCCCGGAGGGGTCCTGAACCAAGCCACGCCGCGGCGACCGGAACCCATGCAAACCCGGCTTCGAGCCGGAGGACGGAGAGAGAGGAAATGGCGGTAAACAAAGAGGAACTCCTGGAGACCATTGCCAACATGACGGTGCTCGAGGTTGTCGAGCTGGTCGAGGCGATGGAGGAGAAGTTCGGCGTGTCGGCGGCGATGACCGCGGTCGCGGCCGCGCCCGCGGCCGCCGCGGAGGCGGCGCCCGAGGAGGAGGAGCAGACGGAGTTCGACGTGGTCCTCACGAGCTTCGGTTCCACGAAGGTCGGCGTCATCAAGGCGGTGCGTGCCCTTACGAGCCTCGGCCTCAAGGAGGCGAAGGACCTGGTCGAGAGCGCCCCGGCGCCGATCCGCGAAGCGGTCTCGAAGGACGACGCCGAGGAGGCGAAGAAGCAGCTCGAGGAGGCCGGGGCGAGCGTGGAAGTCCGGTAGGCGTCGACCCCGGGCTCCCGATCGTCCCCGTCACAGCCTCCGAGGTGTTCCGATGACCTACTCCTTCACCGAAAAGAAGCGAATTCGCAACGATTTCGGCAAGCGCTCGAGCATTCTCGACGTGCCGTTCCTCCTTGCGACGCAGCTCGATTCATATCGGGATTTCCTGCAGGCGGACGTGCCGCCGCAGGAGCGCCGGCGAATCGGGCTGCAGGCCGCCTTCGAGTCGGTGTTTCCGATCGAAAGCTACTCGGGAGACGCGAAGCTCGAGTTCCTGGAGTACCGGCTCGAGGACGCGGTCTTCGATGTGAAGGAGTGCCAGGTTCGGGGCCTCACCTACGCGGCGGCACTTCGCGTGGGTCTGCGGCTCGTGCTGCTCGACAAGGAAGGCACGAGCAAGGAGCGCAGCATACGGGACATGCGCGATCAGGAGGTGTACATGGGCGAGATCCCGCTCATGACCGACTCCGGCACCCTCGTCATCAACGGCACCGAGCGGGTCATCGTGTCCCAGCTTCACCGTTCTCCGGGCGTGTTCTTCGAGCACGACAAGGGCAAGACCCACTCCTCGGGGAAGCTGCTCTTCTCCGCCCGGGTGATCCCCTACCGCGGGTCATGGCTCGACTTCGAGTTCGATCCGAAGGATCTCGTGTTCGTGCGCATCGACCGGCGGCGCAAGCTCCCCGCCACCGTGCTGCTGCGGGCGCTGGAGAAGAAGGACAAGGACGGGAAGTGGGAGCCCTACTACAAGGACAACGGAGAGATCCTCGAGGTCTTCTTCAAGACCGATCGCTTCGAGCTGAGCGCGCGGCAGGTCCGGATCATTCTGGTTCCGGACCGCTGGCGCGGCGAGACCGCACCCTTCGACCTCACCGACCGGGACGGTAACGTCATCGTCGAGGAGGGACGGCGGGTCAATTCCCGTCACGTGACGCGGCTCAAGGCGGCGCAGGAGGCGGGCCTGCGGTCGCTGGCGGTGCCCGACGAATTCGCCGTCGGCAAGGTGCTTGCCCGCGACGTGGTGAACCGGGAGACCGGCGAGGTGCTCGCGAGCGCCAATGACGTGGTCACTCCCGAGACCCTGGCGAAGCTGCGCGAGGAGGGCATTCGCCGGTTCGACGCCTTGTACTTCAACGACGTGGACGAGGGGTCGTACCTCTCCGACACCCTCCGCACGGATCTCACCACCACCAACCTCGAGGCGCAGGTCGAGATCTACCGGATGATGCGGCCCGGCGAGCCGCCGACCAAGGATGCCGCCCAATCCATGTTCCGGAACCTCTTCTCCAACCCCGAGCGCTACGACCTCTCGGCCGTCGGCCGGATGAAGTTCAACCGGCGGCTCGGCCGCAAGGACTCGACGGGCGGGAATGTGCTCGAGCCGCAGGACATCGTGGATGTCCTCAAGGCCCTCATCGAGATCCGGAACGGGCGCGGACAGGTGGACGACATCGACCACCTCGGAAACCGGCGCATCCGGAGTGTCGGCGAGATGGCCGAGAACCAGTTCCGGATCGGCCTGGTGCGTGTCGAACGGGCGGTGCGCGAACGGCTGAGCCTGTCGGAGACCGAGGACCTGATGCCGCAGGAGCTCATCAACGCCAAGCCGGTATCGGCGGTGGTCAAGGAGTTCTTCGGATCGAGCCAGCTCTCCCAGTTCATGGACCAGAACAACCCCCTGTCGGAGGTGACGCACAAGCGGCGCATTTCCGCTCTCGGTCCGGGCGGGCTGACCCGCGAGCGGGCCGGCTTCGAGGTTCGGGACGTCCATCCGACCCACTACGGACGGGTGTGTCCCATCGAGACCCCGGAGGGCCCGAACATCGGGCTCATCAACTCCCTCGCGGTCTACGCCCGGACCAACGAGTACGGCTTCATCGAGACGCCATACCGGAAGGTCGCCGGCGGCAAGGTGACCGAGGACATCGAGTACCTCTCGGCGATCGAGGAAGGGCAGTACGTCATCGCCCAGGCCAACGCGTCGCTCGACGACGAGGGCCGGTTCGTCGACGATCTCGTGACCTGCCGGCATCGCAACGAGTTCACCCTGACCCCGCCCGATCGGGTCGAGTACATGGACGTGTCGCCGAGGCAGATCGTCTCGGTGGCGGCGGCCCTCATCCCGTTCCTGGAGCACGACGACGCGAACCGGGCGCTCATGGGGTCGAACATGCAGCGCCAGGCGGTGCCGACCCTGCGCACGGAGAAGCCCCTCGTCGGCACCGGGATGGAGAGCGTCGTCGCGCGGGACTCGGGGGTCACGGTCATCGCCCGGCGGGGCGGGGTGGTCGACTCGGTGGACGCGTCCCGAATCGTGGTGCGGGTGAACGACGACGAGGCGGAGGCGGAAGAGGCCGGCGTCAACATCTACAACCTGACCAAGTACCAGCGCTCGAATCAGAACACCTGCATCAACCAGCGCCCCCTTGTCCGGACCGGCGACGTCATCGCCCGGGGCGACGTGCTGGCGGACGGCCCGTCGACGGACCTCGGCGAGCTCGCGCTCGGGCAGAACGTGCTCGTCGCGTTCATGCCCTGGAACGGCTACAACTTCGAGGATTCCATCCTCATCTCCGAGCGCGTGGTACAGGAGGACCGCTTCACCACCATTCACATCGAGGAGCTCGTGTGCGTTGCCCGCGACACCAAGCTCGGGGTGGAGGAGGTCACCTCCGACATCCCGAACGTGAGCGAGAGCGCGCTCGGAAAGCTCGACGAGTCGGGGATCGTGTTCGTCGGCGCCACCGTGGCGGCGGGCGACATCCTCGTCGGCAAGGTGACCCCGAAGGGAGAGACGCAGCTCACTCCGGAAGAGAAGCTGCTCCGCGCGATCTTCGGCGAGAAGGCTTCGGACGTGAAGGACACGTCGCTCCGGGTGCCGTCGGGCATGAACGGGACCGTCATCGACGTGCAGGTGTTCACCCGTGACGGCATCGAGAAGGACGCCCGCGCGAAGGATATCGAGAAACTGGAGCTGGAGCGGGTCCGCAAGGACCTCCAGGACCAGCAGCGCATCGTCGAGCAGGACACCTACCAGCGGCTCCACACGCTGCTCGTCGGCAAGGTCTCCGAGGGCGGGCCGAACGGCCTCGAGGCGGGCGCCCGGGTGCGGGCTGCGTACCTCGAGGACCTGCCGCGCGATCGGTGGTTCGAGATCCGGATGCGGAGCGAGGCGGTCAATCGCCAGCTCGAGCGCGCGGAGAAGCAGCTCGCGGAGCTCCGCGAGACGCTGGACCAGCGGTACGAGGAAAAGCGCGGCAAGCTCACCCAGGGCGACGACCTCGCGCCCGGGGTGCTCAAGATGGTCAAGGTGTACCTGGCCGTCAAGCGGCGCATCCAGCCCGGGGACAAGATGGCCGGGCGGCACGGCAACAAGGGCGTCATCTCGATGATCGTGCCGGTCGAGGACATGCCGCACATGGAGGACGGCACGCCGGTCGACATCGTGCTGAACCCGCTCGGGGTTCCGTCCCGGATGAACGTCGGCCAGGTGCTCGAGACCCATCTCGGCTGGGCTTCGCACGAGCTCGGACGGCGCCTCGGCCAGATGCTCGACGAGGCGAAGCCGGCTCCCGAAGTCCGCGCCTACCTCGATAGCATCTACGGGGTGGGGGGAAAGCGCGACACCCTCGCCCCCCTCGACGACGGGGAGTTGTTGGAGCTCGCGGGGAACCTTCGGGGCGGGATCCCGATGTCGACCCCGGTCTTCGACGGTGCGGCGGAGGAGGAGATCAAGGAGCTGCTCAGGCTCGCGGACCTGCCGATCTCCGGCAAGACGCGTCTCGTCGACGGACGCACCGGAGAGCTGTTCGACCAGCCGGTCACCGTCGGCTACATGTACATGCTCAAGCTCAACCACCTCGTCGACGACAAGATGCACGCCCGGTCCACGGGGCCCTACAGTCTCGTGACCCAGCAGCCGCTCGGCGGCAAGGCGCAGTTCGGCGGCCAGCGCTTCGGCGAGATGGAGGTGTGGGCGCTCGAGGCCTACGGGGCGTCGCACTCGCTTCGCGAGATGCTGACCGTGAAGTCGGACGACGTGTCCGGGCGGACCGTGATGTACAAGCACATCGTCGACGGCGACCACCGGATGGACGCGGGGATCCCGGAGTCTTTCAACGTTCTGATGAAGGAGATCCGTTCCCTCGGCATCGACATCGAGTTCAGGCGCAACCGGTCCGTGGAGCAACCGGTCCGGCCGCTGGAAAGCGCAGGGGGGGACTTCAAGGGTACGTGACGATACGCGGGAACGACGGCACGACGACGGAATCAGACAGGGTCATGGGGGACGTGAAGTGAGAGATCTGGTCAATCTTTACCAGCAGCAGTTCGGCGGCGAAAGCTTCGAGGCGATCCGGATCGGGCTCGCCTCGCCGGAGAAGATCCGGTCGTGGTCGTTTGGCGAGGTCAAGAAGCCGGAGACGATCAACTACCGCACCTTCAAACCGGAGCGCGACGGACTGTTCTGCGCCAAGATCTTCGGACCGGTCAAGGACTACGAGTGCCTGTGCGGGAAGTACAAGCGCCTGAAGCACCGCGGGGTGGTGTGCGAGAAGTGCGGGGTGGAGGTGGCCCTCGCGAAGGTTCGCCGGGAGCGGATGGGACACATCGAGCTCGCGAGCCCGGTCGCGCACATCTGGTACCTGAAGTCCCTGCCGTCGCGCATCGGGCTGGTGCTCGACATGACCCTGCGCGAGATCGAGCGCGCCCTCTACTTCGAGGCCTACGTGGTGGTCGAGCCCGGAATGACCGAGCTCGAGCGCGGCCAGCTCCTCACCGACGAGATGTACCACGACGCGCTCGAGCAGTACGGGGACGAGTTCGACGCCCGGATGGGCGCCGAGGCGATACGCGAGCTCCTGCGCACCACGGATCTCGAGGACGAGATCGCCAAGGTCCGCGCGGAGCTCGAGACGACCGGCTCGGAGGCCCGCACGAAGAAGCTCACCAAGCGCCTGAAGCTCCTCGAAGGGTTCAAGAGCTCGGGCAACCGGCCCGAGTGGATGGTGCTCAAGGTCCTTCCCGTCCTGCCGCCCGAGCTTCGCCCCCTCGTGCCCCTCGAGGGAGGACGGTTCGCAACCTCCGATCTGAACGACCTCTACCGGCGGGTCATCAACCGCAACAACCGCCTCAAGCGCCTGCTCGACCTCAACGCGCCCGAGATCATCGTGCGCAACGAGAAGCGGATGCTGCAGGAGGCGGTCGACGCCCTCCTCGACAACGGCCGCCGCGGGCGCGCCATCACCGGCTCGAACAAGCGTGCCCTCAAGTCGCTCGCCGACATGATCAAGGGCAAGCAGGGGCGTTTCCGCCAGAACCTGCTCGGGAAGCGCGTCGACTACTCGGGGCGCTCCGTGATCGTGGTCGGCCCGACCCTCAAGCTCCACCAGTGCGGCCTGCCGAAGAAGATGGCCCTGGAGCTTTTCCGTCCGTTCGTCTACGGCAAGCTCGAGATGCGCGGGCTCGCGACCACCATCAAGGCGGCCAAGAAGCTCGTGGAACGGGAAGGCCCGGAGGTGTGGGACATCCTCGAGGAGGTGATCCGCGAGCACCCGGTCCTCCTCAACCGCGCCCCCACCCTGCACCGCCTCGGCATCCAGGCCTTCGAGCCGGTGCTTATCGAAGGCAAGGCGATCCAGCTCCATCCCCTCGTGTGCACCGCGTTCAACGCCGACTTCGACGGCGACCAGATGGCGGTGCACGTGCCGCTCTCGATCGAGGCCCAGCTCGAGGCGCGCACCCTGATGATGTCCACCAACAACATCCTCTCGCCCGCGCACGGGGCGCCGATCATCGTCCCTACCCAGGACGTGGTGCTTGGCCTGTACTACATGACCCGAGAGTCGGCGGACGCGAAGGGCACCGGGTCGGCGTTCTCGGACACCGCGGAGGTTCACCGCGCGTTCGAGAGCGGGGCGGTCGACCTCCATGCCCGCATCCGGGTCCGGATCCGGGAGACAGAGGACGAAGGCGCCCGCCCGCCGCTCGTCGAGACGACCGTCGGGCGGAGCCTCCTCTTCGATCTCGTGCCCCCGGGGATCCCGTTCGAGGCGGTCAACCAGATCATGAACAAGCGGGCGATCTCGGACCTCATCGACATCTGCTACCGGCAGGTCGGTCTGAAGGAGACGGTCGTCTTCGCCGATCAGCTCATGTACACCGGGTTCAGCTACGCGACCCGGGCGGGCCTCTCCATCGGGGTGGACGACATGGAGATCCCGCAGGAGAAGCGCGAGATCCTCGGGAAGGCGGAAGCGGAAGTGAAGGAGGTCGAGGAGCAGTTCCGCTCCGGCTTCCTCACCAACGGCGAGCGCTACAACAAGGTCGTCGACATCTGGTCCCAGACCAACGACGACGTCGCGGGCGCGATGATGGACAAGCTCGGCTCCGAGGTGGTGCGCGATGCCGAGGGGAACGACGTCCGGCAACCGTCGTTCAACCCCATCTTCATGATGGCGGACTCGGGGGCGCGCGGATCGGCGGCCCAGATCCGTCAGCTCGCCGGCATGCGGGGCCTGATGGCGAAGCCGGACGGCTCCATCATCGAGACCCCGATCAATGCGAACTTCCGCGAGGGCCTCGACGTCCTCCAGTACTTCATCTCGACGCACGGCGCGCGCAAGGGGCTCGCCGACACCGCGCTCAAGACCGCCAACTCGGGCTACCTTACCCGCCGGCTGGTGGACGTCGCCCAGGACCTCGTGGTTACCGAGGAGGACTGCGGCACCGAGAACGGGCTCGTCATCACCCCGCTCATCGAGGGCGGCAACGTGGTGTCTCCGCTCCGCGAACGGGTCCTCGGACGGGTGGCCGCGGCCGAGATCCGGGGGGTTCTCGACAGCGGGGAGGAGCTGGTCGTTCCGGCCGGGACCCTTCTCGACGAGGCGCTGGTCGAGCAGCTCGATCTGCACGGGATCGAGGAGGTGACGGCGCGTTCGCCGATCACCTGCGACACCCGGTTCGGGATCTGTGCCCATTGCTACGGGCGGGATCTCGCGCGGGGCGAGATCGTGAACCATGGGGAGTCGGTCGGGGTGGTTGCCGCCCAGTCGATCGGCGAGCCGGGGACGCAGCTCACGATGCGCACGTTCCACATCGGCGGCGCCGCGTCCCGGGAGGCGGCGGCGGACAACATCTCGGTCAAGGTGGGAGGCACCGTGCGCCTCCAGAACGTCCGCCTCGTGGCACGCACGGACGGGACCCACGTGGCCGTCTCGCGTTCCGGGGAGTTCGCCGTCCTCGATGCCAACGGGCGCGAGCGCGAGCGGCACAAGGTCCCGTACGGGACCGTGCTCTCGGTCGCGGACGGGAATCCGGTTGAGCCCGGGCAGGTGGTCGCGAACTGGGACCCGCACACCCACCCCGTCATCAGCGAGGTGGCCGGCCAGGTGCAGTTCCGCGACGTCGTCGACGGGGTGTCCGTGCAGCGTCAGATCGACGAGCTGACCGGCTTCGAGAGCCTCCAGGTGCTGGACGTCAAGCAGCGCAGCGCGGCCGGGGCGGACCTTCGCCCGACGGTGCTCCTGGTGGACGACGAAGGGAAGGAGCTGACCCTTCCGGGCACCGAGATCCCGGCCCAGTACGCGCTGCCCGCGGGGGCGATGCTGAACATCATCGACGGGGCCCGCATCGAGGTGGGCGACGTCATCGCCCGCCTCCCCCAGGAGTCGTCCAAGACCCGGGACATCACCGGCGGACTCCCGCGGGTCGCGGACCTCTTCGAGGCCCGCCGTCCCAAGGAGCCCTCGATCCTCGCCGAGCAGAGCGGGGTGGTGAGCTTCGGCCGGGAGACCAAGGGGAAGCAGCGCATCGTCATCACCGACGACGAGGGACGGAGCCACGAGACGCTGGTCCCGAAGTGGCGGAACATCCTCGTCTTCGAGGGCGAGCACGTGGAGCTCGGCGAGACCATCGTGGACGGCAGCCCCAGCGCGCACGACATCCTGCGGCTCCTCGGAGTGAGCGCGCTCGCCAACTACATCGTCAACGAGGTGCAGGAGGTCTATCGCCTCCAGGGCGTCAAGATCAACGACAAGCACATCGAGGTCATCGTCCGCCAGATGCTGCGCAAGGCGGAAGTCGTCGAGCCGGGAGACTCCGGTCTCGTGCCCGGCGAGCAGATCGACCGCTCCCGGATCCTCGGCATCAACGAAGCGATCGAGGCCGACGGCGGGGAGCCCGCGGTCTGGAGACCGCTGCTGCTCGGGATCACGAAGGCTTCGCTCTCGACGGACAGCTTCATCTCCGCCGCGTCGTTCCAGGAGACCACCCGGGTGCTCACCGAAGCGTCCGTGAACGGCAGGATCGACGATCTGCGCGGCCTCAAGGAGAACGTCATCGTCGGGCGCCTGATCCCGGCCGGCACCGGCTTCGCCCAGCATCGCGAGGCGGAGCACGAGGTCGAGATCTCGGAGGAAGAGGACATCAAGGCCCGGTTTGCGGAGGCCGAGGCGCTGGTGGCGCGAGAGTGGGCGTCGGTCGCGACCGAGCGGGGCGAGGCGATGCCCTGAGACGAAGAATTCGGGGAGGAATGCACCCTCTCAGGTTGACATGGGCCCGGCGGGTCTCTAGACTCGCCGGGCTTCACGACAGGCAGGGTTTCCCGCCTGTCATTTTTTTCCAGGCCTCCTTCTTTCGACCGGACCCGAGGTCGGCGAACGGGGAGCCTGTCGTCTCTGGATACCGGGCGAATGGCCACGATCAATCAGCTCGTTCGAAAGCCGCGCAAGCGGCAGACGAAGAAGACCAGCGTCCCGGCGCTCCAGGGCGGCCCGCAGAAGCGGGGCGTGTGCACGCGGGTCTACACGACCACTCCGAAGAAGCCGAACTCGGCCCTGCGCAAGGTCGCCCGCGTGCGCCTCACCAACGGGATGGAGGTGACGACGTACATCGGCGGTGAAGGTCACAATCTCCAGGAGCACTCCGTCATCCTCATCCGCGGCGGTCGGGTGAAGGACCTGCCCGGGGTGCGCTACCACACCGTGCGCGGCACCCTGGATGCCTCCGGGGTCGTCACCCGCCGCCAGGGGCGCTCGAAGTACGGCGCCAAGCGTCCGAGGAGCTGACGATGCCGCGCAGAAGGGTTGTCGCGCAGCGGGTCATCCTTCCGGACCCGAAGTACAAGGACGAGTCCGTCGCGAAGTTCATCAACACGCTGATGCTGAACGGCAAGAAGTCGATCGCGGAGCGGGTGATGTACGGCGCCCTCGACCACGTCGCGCGCCGCACCAAGAAGGACCCGATCGCGGTGTTCGAGGAAGCGCTCGACAACGTCCGCCCCCAAGTGGAGGTGAGGTCGCGCCGGGTCGGAGGCGCGACCTATCAGGTACCGGTGGAGGTGCGGCCGGTTCGACGCAGCGCGCTCGCGATGCGCTGGCTCGTCGACGCGGCCCGCAAGCGTGGCGAGAAATCCATGGACCTGCGGCTCGCCGCCGAACTCGTCGAGGCCTCCGAGAATCGCGGCACCGCGGCCAAGAAGCGCGAGGACACGCATCGCATGGCCGAGGCCAACAAGGCCTTCGCCCACTACCGCTGGTAGTCCGCCAACCTTCCCTCCCGTCCCGGAACTTCGACATGAGCTCGGTCGCCAAGCAGATCAACCACGGTGCAGGGCAGCGCACGACGCCCATCGAGCGCTACCGGAACATCGGGATCATGGCGCACATCGACGCCGGGAAGACCACCACCACCGAGCGCATCCTGTTCTACACCGGGGTGTCCCACAAGCTCGGCGAGGTGCACGACGGCGCCGCGGTGATGGACTGGATGGTCCAGGAGCAGGAGCGCGGCATCACCATCACCTCGGCCGCGACCACCTGCTTCTGGTCGGGCATGACCGGGCAGCATCCCGGGTATCGGATCAACATCATCGACACGCCCGGACATGTCGACTTCACGATCGAGGTCGAGCGGTCGCTGCGCGTGCTGGACGGCGCGGTGGCGGTATTCTGTGCGGTGGGCGGGGTCGAACCACAGTCGGAGACAGTCTGGCGGCAGGCCGATCGATATCAGGTTCCGCGACTTGCCTTCATCAACAAGATGGACCGGGCCGGGGCGGACTTCGATCGGGTAGCGGAGCAGATCCGCGGCCGCCTCCGGGCGGTACCGGTCCCCGTCCAGATGCCGATCGGCGCCGAGGACGCGTTCGAGGGGGTCATCGATCTCGTGCGCATGCGCTCGATCCGGTGGGACGGCACCGGTCTCGGCGCCGCCTTCGACGTCGGCGAGGTGCCCAAGGAGCTCGAGAAGGAGGCCGAGCGCCGCCGCGAGCAGCTCGTCGAGGCCGCCGCGGAGGCGGACGACACGCTCATGGAGCGCTATCTGGAAACGGGGGAGCTGTCGGCGGACGAGGTCCGCCGCGGCCTGCGAGCCCGCACCCTCGCGAACGAGGTGGTTCCCGTCCTGTGCGGAGCCGCGTTCAAGAACAAGGGTGTCCAGCCGCTTCTGGATGCCGTCGTCGAATACCTTCCGGCGCCCGACGAAGTACCCCCGATCCGCGGGATCGTGGACTCGGGGGAGAAGCACGAGGAACGCTCCGCCTCGGACGACGAGCCGTTCGCCGCCCTCGCGTTCAAGATCGCCACCGACCCTTATGTCGGAACCCTCACCTTCTTCCGCGTCTATTCCGGCGTGCTCGAGTCCGGAGACCGGGTCTACAACCCCATCAAGGGCCGTTCGGAGCGGATCGGGCGCATCCTGCAGATGCACGCCAACCACCGGGAGGAGATCCCGGAGGTCCGGGCCGGCGACATCGCGGCGGCAGTGGGGCTCAAGTCGGTCGCGACCGGCGAGACCCTCTGCGACGGCCGGGCCGCCATCACCCTCGAGCGGATGGAGTTCCCCGATCCCGTCATCTCGGTCGCCGTCGAACCCCGGACGAAAGCGGACCAGGACCGCATGGGGGTCGCGCTCGGGAAGCTCGCCAAGGAAGATCCTTCGTTCCGGGTCACGAGCGACGAGGAGTCGAGCCAGACGATCATCTCCGGGATGGGCGAGCTCCACCTCGAGATCATCGTGGACCGGCTGCGGCGCGAGTTCGGGGTGGACGCGAACGTGGGCCGGCCGCAGGTGGCCTACCGGGAGACGATCCGCCGGAGCGTCGAGCAGGAGAGCCGCTTCGTGCGCCAGACGGGCGGCCGCGGGCAGTTCGGCCACGTGTTCCTTCGGATCGAGCCGGCCGAGTCCGGCACCGGTTTCGAGTTCGCCGACGAGATCGTGGGCGGGGCCATTCCCCGCGAGTACATTCCGGCCGTGCGCCGCGGCGTCGAGGAGCAGATGAAGAACGGCATCCTCGCCGGCTTCCCGGTGGTCGATGTCCGGGTGACGCTCTACGACGGGTCGCACCACGAGGTGGATTCGAGCGAGGTCGCCTTCCGGGTCGCCGGCTCCCACGCGTTCCGGGACGGGAGCCGCCGGGCGAGCCCGGTGATTCTCGAACCGATGATGAAGGTGGACGTCGTCACCCCCGACGAGCACCTGGGGGACGTCATGGGCGACGTCAGCCGGCGGCGGGGGACGGTGCAGGGCATGGAGGAGTCCGCGAGCGGGCAGACCATCCGCGCCGAGGTCCCCCTCGCCGAGATGTTCGGGTACGCGACGGATCTTCGCTCCCTCACCCAGGGCCGGGCGACCTTCAACATGGAATTCCGGCGCTATCTCGAAGCGCCTTCGGCGGTGGCGGAAGCCATCATTCAGCGCAACCACTAGTCGATTTCAAGGAGATTTGGAGTTGGCCAAGGCGAAGTTCGAGCGTACGAAGCCGCACGTGAACGTGGGCACGATCGGTCACGTGGACCACGGCAAGACGACGCTGACGGCGGCGATCACGCGGGTGATGGCGGCGCAACACGGAGGTGACGTGAAGGATTTCGAGGAGATTGACAACGCGCCGGAGGAGAAGGCGCGTGGGATCACGATTGCGACGGCGCACGTGGAGTACGAGAGTCCGGCGCGTCACTACGCGCACGTGGACTGTCCGGGTCACGCGGACTACGTGAAGAACATGATCACCGGCGCGGCGCAGATGGACGGGGCGGTGCTGGTGGTTTCGGCGGCGGACGGTCCGATGCCGCAGACGCGCGAGCACATTTTGCTGGCGCGTCAGGTTGGGGTTCCGTACATCGTGGTGTACCTGAACAAGTGCGACATGGTGGACGACGAGGAGTTGCTGGAGCTGGTGGAGCTGGAGGTTCGCGAGCTTCTGGACAAGTACGATTTTCCGGGCGACGACACGCCGGTGATCCGCGGCTCGGCGCTGCAGGCGCTGGAGGGCGGCGACGGGGAGTTGGGCGAGCCGTCGGTGCACGCGCTGATGGAGGCGCTGGACACGTACATTCCGGAGCCCGAGCGTGCGGTGGACGGAGCGTTTCTGATGCCGGTCGAGGACGTGTTCTCGATATCGGGGCGCGGGACGGTGGCGACGGGCCGGGTGGAGCGCGGGAAGGTGCGCGTTGGCGAGGAGGTGGAGATCGTCGGTATCCGTGAGACGGAGAAGACGACGTGCACGGGCGTTGAGATGTTTCGCAAGCTTCTGGACGAGGGGGTAGCGGGGGACAACGTCGGAGTGCTGCTTCGGGGGGTGAAGCGCGACGGGATTGAGCGCGGTCAGGTGCTGGCGAAGCCGAAGTCGATCACGCCGCACACGCACTTCGAGGCGGAGGTGTACGTTCTTTCCAAGGACGAGGGTGGTCGCCACACGCCGTTCTTTGACGGATACCGTCCGCAGTTCTATTTCCGCACGACGGACGTGACGGGTTCGGTGGACCTTCCGTCGGGGGTGGAGATGGTGATGCCGGGGGACAACGTGCAGATGACGGCGAAGCTGATTTCGCCGATTGCGATGGAGGAGGGGCTTCGGTTCGCGGTGCGCGAAGGCGGGCGCACCGTCGGCGCCGGCGTCGTGTCGAAGATCATCGAGTAGCAGAAGCATCGAGCCGCAGAAGCCGAAACACCCAAGGGCCGCGTCCATGAACCAACGCATCCGCATCCGTCTCAAGGCGTTCGACTATCGTCTGATCGATCAGTCGGCGCAGGAGATCGTGGAGACCGCGCGGCGGACCGGCGCCCAGATCCGCGGCCCCATTCCGCTCCCCACCCGCAAGGAGCGGTTCACCGTCCTCATCTCCCCGCACGTCAACAAGGATGCCCGGGACCAGTACGAGCTCCGCACCCACAAGCGGCTGGTCGACATCCTCGACCCCACCGAGAAGACGGTCGACGCGTTGATGAAGCTCGACCTCGCGGCCGGGGTCGACGTACAGATCAAGCTCAACTGACGCGATCGAGCGGCCGGGCGGCAATCATGACGCAAGCATTCAATCCGGGTCTGGTGGGCCGCAAGGTGGGGATGACGCGGATCTTCACCGAGGAGGGAGCCTCCATCCCGGTCACCGTCATCGAGGTCCAGCCGAACCGGATCACGCAGGTCAAGCGTTCGGAGTCCGACGGCTACGACGCGATCCAGGTGACCACCGGCGCGCGCGCCGCGAACCGGATCAACCGCCCCGAGGCGGGGCACTTCGCCCGCGCGGGGGTCGAGGCGGGGCGCGGGCTGTGGGAGTTCCGGGTCGAGCCGTCCGCCTTCCCCGGGGAGGTCGAACTCGGTCGCGAGCTCACCGTCGGCGGGTTCGAGGCCGGCGCGCGCGTGGACGCGACCGGCGTCTCCATCGGCAAGGGTTTCGCGGGCGTCATCAAGCGCCATCACTTCCGCAGCCAGGACGCGACGCACGGCAACTCGCTCGCCCACCGGGCCCCCGGGTCCATCGGCCAGAACCAGACCCCCGGACGCGTGTTCAAGGGCAAGAAGATGGCCGGGCACCTCGGAAGCGCCCGCCGCACCGTCCAGAATCTCGAGGTCGTGCGGGTCGACGAGGAGCGCGGCCTCCTTCTCCTCAAGGGCGCGGTCCCGGGGCCGAAGGGAGGGGACGTCGTGGTTCGTCCCTCCGTGAAGGCCTCCGTCAAATCGGGGAACGGATCGTGAAGCTGAACGTGGCCGGCGGCCAGGCGGTCGAAGTCGCGGACCGGGCGTTCGCGGCTCCCTACAACGAGACCCTGGTCCACCAGGCGGTGACCGCGTTCTTCGCGGGCGGGCGCGCGGGCACCAGGGCCCAGAAATCGCGCTCGGACGTGCGCGGGGGCGGGCGCAAGCCGTGGCGCCAGAAGGGCACCGGCCGGGCTCGCGCGGGCACGATCCGAAGCCCCATCTGGCGTGGAGGCGGGGTGACGTTCGCCGCCCGGCCGCGCAACTACGACCAGAAGCTCAACCGCAAGATGTACCGCGCGGCGCTCCGGTCCATCGTCTCCGAGCTCGTGCGCCAGGATCGCCTGACGGTGGTCGCGTCCTTCTCCCTCGACGCCCCGAAGACCCGCGACCTGGTCGCGAAGCTCCGGGAGCTGGAGCTCGACGACGTGCTCGTCGTCACCGAGGAGGAGGACGAGAACCTCTCCCTTGCGTCGCGCAACCTCGGCCGCGTGGGGACGGTTCCGGCAGCGGGGATCGACCCCGTGTGCCTCATCGCCCACTCCCGGGTCCTCGTCACCGAACCCGCCCTCCGGCTCATCGAGGCGCGGCTCGCATGAACCAGGAACGCCTCATGCAGATCCTGCTCGCTCCGGTGGTTTCGGAGAAGAGCACGCGCGTCGCGGACGCGAACCGGCAGGCTGTCTTCAAGGTGGTGAAGGGTGCGACCAAGTCGGAGATCCGGCGGGCCGTGGAGCTGATGTTCGGGGTCGAGGTGGAACGGGTGACCACTGCCACCGTGAACGGAAAGCGCAAGATGTTCCAGCGCCGCTCCGGGCGACGGCCGGACTGGAAGAAGGCCTACGTCACCCTCAAGCCCGGACAGGACATCGACTTTCTCCAGGGGGGAGCCGAGTAATGCCGCTGGTCAAGGCCAAGCCGACCTCTCCCGGGCGGCGGTTCGCGGTACGGGTCGTGACCCCCGGGCTGCACAAGGGCAAGCCGTGGGGGCCGCTCACGGAGAAGAAGAAGCGTACCGGAGGCCGCAACAACAAGGGTCGGATCACCGTCCGCCACCGCGGGGGAGGGCACAAGCGCACCTTGCGCATCGTCGACTTCCGCCGCGACAAGGACGGGGTCCCCGCGAAGGTGGAGCGTCTCGAGTATGACCCCAACCGCTCGGCCCACCTGCTGCTCCTGCTGTATGCGGACGGCGAGCGGCGCTACGTCATCGCGCCGCGCGGGGTGGAGATCGGAGCGAGGCTTCAGTCCGGTCCCGATGCCCCCATCCGCCCCGGCAACTGCCTGCCCCTTCGCAACATCCCCGTCGGGTCCACCGTCCACTGCGTGGAGCTCAAGCCCGGCACGGGCGCACGGCTCGCCCGCAGCGCCGGCGCCTCCGCCCAGGTGGTGGCCCGCGAGGGACGGTTCGCAAGCCTGCGCCTGCGGTCCGGCGAGATCCGCCGCGTCCCCATCGAATGTCGGGCGGTCATCGGGGAAGTCGGCAACTCGGAGCACGGGCTGCGGTCCCTCGGCAAGGCGGGGGCGAAGCGCTGGCGCGGGATCCGACCCACCGTGCGGGGCGTGGCGATGAACCCGGTCGACCATCCCCACGGCGGGGGCGAAGGCCGCACGTCGGGCGGACGCCACCCGGTCACCCCGTCCGGCCAGCCCACCAAGGGGCACAAGACGCGCCGCAACAAGCGCTCGGACAAGATGATCGTCCGCCGCCGCAAGCGCCGTTGATCGAGGAGGACTCCCCGGTGCCACGCTCGATACGAAAGGGGCCGTTCGTCGACCACCACCTTGTCGCCAAGGTGGAGGCGGCCCGCGCCCAGAGTTCCCGGCGCCCGATCCGGACCTGGTCGCGGCGCTCGATGATCGTGCCCGACATGGTCGGCCTCACGATCGCGGTACACAACGGCCGCCAGCACGTTCCGGTGCTGATCACCGAGAACATGGTGGGGCACAAGCTCGGCGAGTTCGCTCCGACGCGGACGTTTCGGGGCCACGTCGCCAACCGGCGCACCAAAGGGTGACGAGGGGCTGAACGATGGATGTCACCGCGCGCCTGCGATACGCCCGGCTGTCCCCCCAGAAGGGGCGGCTGGTGGCGGATCAGATCCGCGGCCTCCCGGTGGAGGACGCGGTGGACCTCCTGCGCTTCAGCCCCCGCAAGGCGGCGCGAGTCCTCCACAAGGTCCTCGAGTCGGCCATTGCGAACGCCGAACACAACGAGGGAGCGGACATCGACGAGTTGACGGTGAAGACCGTGCTCGTCGACCAGGGTCCGGTCCACAAGCGATGGAAGCCGCGGGCGCGGGGCCGGGTGAACCGGATCGCGAAGCCCACGAGCCACGTCACGGTCACCGTGTCCGATCAGCCATGAGCGTCGGACCACGGATGCGTCCGCCCCGCGTGGCGGGCTGAGAGACGGGAGAGGCCCGAGATGGGACAGAAGGTACATCCGGTCGGCATGCGCCTCGGAATCGTCAAGGACTGGTCGTCGACCTGGTACGCGGGCCGGCGCGAGTACGCGGACTACCTCAACACCGATCTCGAGGTCCGCGACTACATCCGCCGCCGGCTCGCCCACGCCTCGGTCAGCCATATCCAGATCCGCCGGCCGGCGCGCAACGCCCGCATCGTCGTCCACACCGCCCGCCCGGGCATCGTCATCGGCAAGAAGGGCGAGGACATCGAGCGGCTTCGCCGGGAGGTCTCCCGGATGATGAACTGCCCGGTGAACATCGGGGTCGAGGAGATCCGCAAGCCCGAGCTCGATGCCCGTCTCGTGGCCGAGAGTGTCGCCAACCAGCTCGAGCGCCGGATCATGTTCCGACGCGCGATGCGGCGCGCGGTTACGAATGCGATGCGGCTCGGGGCGGAGGGGATCAAGGTGATGGTGGCGGGCCGCCTGAACGGGGCGGAGATCGCGCGCTCGGAGTGGTACCGCGAAGGCCGGGTCCCGCTGCACACCCTGCGCGCGGACATCGACTACGGGCTGGCGGAGGCCCGCACCACCTACGGCGTCATCGGAGTGAAGGTCTGGATCTTCAAGGGCGAGGTCCAGGAAGAGGCACCGGCGGCGGCGGATGCGCCTTCGCAGCCCGCGCGCGCCGAAGCGTCGGCCGGCGACTGACGGGGACTGGGGGAGCCAAGGGAAATGCTGCAGCCGAAGCGTACGCGCTACCGCAAACAGCAGAAGGGCCGCAACCGGGGCCTCGCCCAGTCGGGGAACCGGGTCAGCTTCGGCGACTACGGGCTCAAGGCGACGGAGCGGGGGCGGATCACCGCGCGGCAGATCGAGGCCGCGCGGCGGGCCATCACCCGTCACGTGAAGCGCGGCGCGCAGATCTGGATCCGGATCTTCCCCGACAAGCCGATCACGAAGAAACCGCTCGAAGTGCGCCAGGGCAAGGGCAAGGGCAACGTCGAGTATTGGGTGTGCCAGATCCAGCCCGGGCGCATGCTGTACGAGATGGAGGGGGTCAGCGAGGAGGTCGCGAGAGAGGCGCTTCGCCGCGCCGCGGCAAAGCTGCCGGTCGGCACCTCGTTCGTGACCCGGACGGTGCTGTAGGCATGAAGATCGCCGAAATTCGCGGTCAGGACACCGCCGCCCTCGACGAGGAGATCCTGAAGCTGCGGCGGGAAGCGTTCCGGCTTCGCATGCAGAGCGCGACCGGGCAAACGGTGGCGCCGAGCCGGGTGCGGGAGGTCCGCCGCACCATCGCCCGCATCAAGACGGTGCTCGGCGAGCGGCGGCGGGCCGAGGTTCTGACGGACGGCGGAGCACACGCATGAGCAGTACGCACGTCGCGGAAGGCCGGGTGCTGAGCGACAAGATGGACAAGACGATCACCGTGCTCGTGGAGCGGTCGGTGAGACATCCCCTGTACAAGAAGTACATCCGGCGTTCGACCCGGCTTCACGTGCATGATGAGGACAACGAGGGCCGGGCCGGCGACTGGGTCGCGATCTCCCCGTGCCGGCCGCTGTCGAAGACGAAGAGCTGGAAGCTCGAGCGCATCGTCAACCGGGCCGAGGGCGGCGACTCATGATCCAGATGCAGTCGGTGCTCCAGGCAGCGGACAACAGCGGCGCCCGCCGCGTCATGTGCATCAAGCTTCTCGGGGGCTCGCACCGCCGCTACGCCGGTATCGGCGACATCATCAAGGTGACCGTGAAGGAGGCGATCCCGCGGGGCAAGGTGCGCAAGGGCGAGATCTACAACGCGGTGGTGGTACGGACCCGCACCGGAGTGCGCCGGCCCGACGGATCCCGGATCCGGTTCGACCGCAACGCGGTCGTGCTGCTCAACAACCAGCATCAGCCGATCGGGACCCGGGTCTTCGGCCCGGTGACCCGCGAGCTCCGCACCGAGCGGTTCATGCGCATCATCTCGCTCGCGCCGGAGGTGCTCTGACCCGTGGGCATGCGCAAGATTCGTCGCGGCGACGAGGTCGTGGTGGTCGCGGGCAAGTACAAGGGCACCCGCGGCACCGTCCAGCGGGTATACCCGGATTCCCGGGTCCTCGTGGACGGGGTCAACATCGTCAAGCGGCACATGAAGCCGAACCCCCAGCGCAACGTCTCGGGCGGCATCGTGGAAGAGGAACGGCCGATCCACCTCTCCAACGTGCTGCTCTACAACCCCGAGACCCAGAAGGGGGACCGGGTGGGCTTCCGCAGCCTCGCGGACGGCCGCAAGGTTCGGTACTTCAAGAGCAACGGCGAAGTGGTGGACATCTGACATGGCACGGCTGCGGCAACACTACCGGGACACGGTGGTCGGCGAGCTCGTGGAGCGGTTCGAATACTCCAGCGTGATGCAGGTGCCGAGGCTGCGCAAGATCACCCTCAACATGGGGGTGGGCGAGGGCGCGAGCGACCGCAAGGCGCTCGAGAGCGCGGTCGCCGACCTCACCCTCATCAGCGGGCAGAAGCCCGTCGTCACCCATGCGCGCAAGTCCGTGGCCGGGTTCAAGATCCGTGAAGGCTGGCCCATCGGGTGCAAGGTGACCCTGCGCGGCGAGCGAATGTACGAGTTCCTCGACCGGCTCATTTCGGTCGTGATCCCGCGGGTGCGCGACTTCCGCGGGTACAGCCCCCGCGCCTTCGACGGCCGGGGCAACTACAGTCTGGGGATCCGCGAGCAGATTACGTTCCCGGAGATCGACTTCGATCGAGTCGACAAGATCCGGGGGCTGGACGTGACGTTGACGACCTCCGCCCGCACGGACGACGAAGGCCGGGCCCTCCTCGATGCCTTCAAGTTTCCGTTCCGGGCGAATTGACGGCTTGAGGACCATGGCGAAGAAATCAGTCATCAACCGGGAAGCGAAGCGAGTGCGGCTCAGCGCCAAGCACGCCGAGAAGCGGGCCGAGCTCAAGAAGACGATCCGCAGCGTGGAATCGAGCTACGAGGAGCGGTACGCCGCGCAGGAGGCGCTCAACCGGCTTCCTCGCAACGCGAGTCCGACCCGGCTCCGCAACCGGTGCCGGGCCACCGGGCGTCCGCGCGGTTTCGTTCGGAAGTTCGGGCTGTCCCGGACGAAGGTGCGGGAAGCTGCGATGCGCGGCGACATCCCGGGACTGGTCAAGGCGAGCTGGTAGAGGAGTCGGGCGATGAGCCTCCAGGATCCGGTGGCGGACATGCTCACCCGCATTCGCAACGGCCAGTCGGCCGGCCGCCTGCGGGTGACGATGCCCTCCTCGAAGCTGAAAGCGTCGATTGCCACGGTGCTGCGCGACGAGGGATACATCCACGATTTCGAGGTGACCGAGGGCGACCGCGGCCACCCCGTTCTTTCGGTCCGGCTCAAGTACCACGAGGGCCGCCCGGTGATCTCGAGGATCGACCGGGTGAGCCGCCCGGGCCTCCGGATATACCGGGGAAAGGGCGACCTGCCGGTCGTCATGGGTGGGCTCGGCATCGCCGTTGTCTCGACCTCCCGGGGCGTCATGGCCGATCGAGCCGCCCGGGCCGAGGGGGTCGGGGGCGAAGTGCTCTGCACGGTGACCTGACATGTCACGGATCGCGAAAGCACCCATAGCGGTACCCGGCGGCGTCGAAGTCCGCGTCGACGGCCGGGAGGTGGAGGTCAAGGGGGCGCGGGGCTCGATCCGCCACTGCCTCCACGCGTCGGTGGCGCTGGAGCAGGTGTCCTCGCAGGACGGCGCCGAGATCCGGGTCCAGCCGCGCGAAGAGACCCGCGAGGCGGTGGCCCAGGCCGGCACCGCGCGGTCGCTCCTCAACAACATGGTGATCGGAGTCACCACGGGGTTCGAACGGCGGCTGCAGCTCGTGGGGGTCGGCTATCGTGCCCAGTCGAACGACGGCCGCCTCAACATGGCCCTCGGCTATTCGCACCCCATCGAGTTCGACCCGCCGGAAGGGGTGACGGTCGAGGCGACCAGCAATACCGAGGTGGTGGTGCGCGGCGTGGACAAGCAGAAGGTCGGCCAGGTTGCGGCGGTCATCCGCGGCTTCCGCCCCCCCGAACCCTACAAGGGCAAGGGGGTGCGCTACGCCGACGAGATCGTGCGCCGCAAGGAAGCGAAGAAGAAGTAGGCGGCGAGGCGTGATGGACAAGAGGAAGGCGAGGCTGCGGCGCGCGCGCCGGACCCGGGCGACGATCGCCAGGCGGCGGGTGCACCGGTTGAGCGTGAATCGATCCCCGCGTCACATCTACGCGCAGGTGTTCGAGCCGGACGGCTCGCGGGTGCTCGCCGCGGCCTCCACCCTGGACAAGGAGGTTCGGGAGCGACTCGACGGGAGTGGCGGGAACGTCACGGCGGCTTCCGCGGTGGGGCAGGCGATCGCGGAGCGGGCGCGCAAGGCCGGAATCGGCCGGGTCGCCTTCGACCGCTCGGGCTACAAGTACCATGGGCGGGTGAAGGCGCTGGCGGAAGCGGCGCGCGAGCACGGGCTGGAGTTCTAGCCGGCCCGGTTTCGAGCTTGGTTTCGATCGGGCCGCGCCAGGGCGCGCGGCCGGCGGACAGGACAGGAAGATGGCGCAGTATCAGAGGTCCGGCCGAGGCGGCGAGCGGGATGACGAGCTCCTCGAGAAGCTCGTGAACGTGAACCGCGTGGCGAAGGTGGTCAAGGGCGGCCGGCAGTTCGGATTCTCCGCCCTGACGGTGGTGGGCGACGGCAAGGGCCGGGTGGGGCTCGGCCGCGGCAAGGCGCGTGAGGTGCCGGTCGCCATCCAGAAGGCGATGGAGTCCGCCCGCAAATCCATGGTGCGGGTGCCGCTCAAGGGCGGGACCCTCCAGTACGCGGTGACCGCCCGCCACGGCTCGGCGAAGGTCTACATGAAGCCGGCGTCGGAGGGAACCGGGATCATCGCCGGCGGCGCGATGCGGGCGGTGTTCGAGGTCGTCGGGGTGCGCGACGTGCTCGCCAAGTGCATCGGCTCCAACAATCCCATCAATGTGGTGCGGGCGACGGTGCGCGGGCTGTCCGAGATGGCCGATCCCTCGGTCATTGCCGCGAAGCGCGGCAAGGCGCTCGAAGAGATCACCGGCTGACGCGCGGGGTCGGACGATGGCGGCGAAGAAGACACCGGGACGGGTCCGGGTGACCCTCGTGCGCAGCATGCACGGGCGGCTGAAGCGGCACCAGGCGTGCGTGCGGGGACTTGGTTTGCGGCGAATGCACCATACCGTGGAGGTGGAGGACACCCCGTGTACCCGGGGGATGATCAGGAAGGTCTCCTACATGCTCAAGGTCGAGGAAGTGCAATGAGGCTCAACGATCTCAAGCCGGCCCCGGGGGCCCGGCGCGCGAGCCGGCGGGTCGGCCGGGGCCGTGGATCGGGCTCCGGAAAGACCTGCGGACGCGGGCAGAAGGGCCAGAAGTCGCGCTCCGGGGGCGGCGTGGCGGCCGGGTTCGAAGGCGGTCAGATGCCCCTGCAGCGGCGTCTTCCGAAGCTCGGGTTCACGTCGCGCAAGGCGCCGTTCAACGACGAAGTCAAGGTCGGATCGCTGGCCCGGCTGGACGGAGACGAGGTGAGCCCGGAGCGGCTCAAGGCGGCGGGACTCGTCAAGCGGCGCGCGAAGCGGATCAAGATTATCGCGGGCGGTGAAGCCGGCCGGGCGTTCACCGTGAACGGCGTCGGGGTGACCGCCGGGGCACGGGCCGTCCTCGAGGCGGCCGGTGGAACGGTGAACGCCTGATGGCCCGGCGCGCGATCGAGTCCGCGCGCGGCCGCCCGTCCCTCGGGGGCGGGAAGATGTCGGAGCTGCGCCACCGGCTGCTGTTCGTCCTCGGTGCGATCCTCATCTTCCGGATCGGCTCCTTCATTCCCGTGCCCGGCATCGACCCGGTCGCGCTCGAAGCACTCTTCGAGCAGCAGCGCGGGACGATCCTCGACATGTTCAACATGTTCTCGGGCGGGGCCCTGAGCCGGTTCTCGATCTTCGCGATCGGCATCATGCCGTACATCTCCGCCGCGATCATCATGCAGCTTCTGTCCGTGGTGCATCCGAAGCTCGAGCAGCTCAAGAAGGAAGGCGAGCAGGGGCGCCGCAAGATCACCCAGTACACGCGCTACGGCACGGTGATGCTCGCCACCTTCCAGGCCCTCGGGGTCGCCATCGCGCTCGAGACGCAGAGTGCGGGCGGGGCGCCGGTGGTCCTCGCCGCGGGCCTCGGGTTCCGGATCACCACCGTGGTGACCCTGGTGACCGGCACCATCTTCCTCATGTGGCTCGGCGAGCAGGTGAGCGAGCGCGGGATCGGCAACGGGATCTCGATCATCATCTTCGCGGGCATCGTGGCCGGGCTTCCCTCCGCCGTCGGCGGCACCCTGGAGCTTGCGCGGATCGGGGAGCTGCACGTGCTTCTCGTCCTGCTTCTCCTCGCTCTCGCCCTCGCGGTGACCGGCTTCGTGGTGTTCGTGGAGCGCGGCCAGCGGCGGATCACCGTCAACTACGCAAAACGCCAGGTCGGAAGGCGGATGTACGCCGGCCAGACCAGCCACCTGCCGCTCAAGCTCAACATGGCCGGGGTGATCCCGCCGATCTTCGCGTCGAGCATCATCCTGTTCCCGGCGACCCTCGGGGGCTGGTTCGGGAGCTCCGAGGGGCTCGGCTGGCTCGGCGACATCGCCACCACCCTGTCCCCCGGCCAGCCGCTGTACGTGCTCTGCTACGCGGTCGCGATCATCTTCTTCTGTTTCTTCTATACCGCCCTCGTGTTCAATCCGCGCGACACCGCCGACAACCTCAAGCGGTCCGGCGCGTTCATCCCGGGGGTGCGTCCCGGCGAGCAGACCGCCCGGCACATCGACACGGTGATGACCCGGCTCACGGTCGCCGGTGCCGCCTACATCACGGCGGTGTGCCTGCTCCCGGAGTTCCTGATCGTCCAGTGGTCCGTACCGTTCTACTTCGGCGGCACCTCGCTGCTCATCATCGTCGTCGTGGTGATGGACTTCATGGGTCAGGTGCAGGCGCACATGATGTCGCACCAGCACGAGGGGTTGCTCCGCAAGGCGAACCTCCGGGGCTACGGGCGCACCGGGGTGGTGCGGTAGGCCGGTCGGCGGGAGCCGGCACGGGCAGGCATGCGGAACCGAATCGGCAGTTGGCCGGGGAGAGTGAGATGAAAGTCCGGGCTTCGGTGAAGCGTATGTGCCGCAACTGCAAGATCGTGCGGAGAAAACGGGTCGTGCGGGTCATCTGTACGGACCCCCGGCACAAGCAACGACAGGGCTGAACGAGTTATGGCGCGTATCGCGGGAATCAACGTTTCGGACCGCAAGCACGTCTGGGTGTCCCTTACCGAGATCTTCGGTATCGGCCGGTCCCGGTCGCTCGCGATTTGCGAGGCGACCGGTGTCAATCCCAGCGTCGCGGTCAAGGACCTTGCCGAGCCCGAGCTCGAGAAGATCCGGGCCGAGGTGAGCCGGTACACCATCGAAGGCGATCTCCGTCGGGAGGTCGGAATGAGCATCAAGCGGCTCATGGATCTCGGCTGCTATCGCGGGCTGCGCCATCGCCGCAGCCTCCCCGTGCGCGGGCAGCGCACGCACACGAACGGACGCACCCGCAAGGGTCCGCGCCGTCCCATCCGCAAGTAACCGACATGGCGACCCGACCGAAGGCACGTACCCGCCGGCGCATCCGCCGCGATATCGCGGACGGCGTGGCGCACATCCATGCATCGTTCAACAACACCATCATCACGATCACCGATCGGCAGGGCAATGCGCTCGCGTGGGCCACCGCCGGCGGGAGCGGATTTCGCGGCTCGCGCAAGAGCACCCCGTTCGCGGCGCAGGTGGCCGCGACCCGGGTCGGCGACATGGTCAAGGAGTTCGGGATGCAGAACCTGGACGTGCGGGTCAAGGGACCGGGACCCGGCCGGGAGTCCGCGGTTCGAGCCCTGCACGGCAAGGGCTTCCGGATCATGAGCATCACCGACGCGACGCCCATGCCCCACAACGGCTGCCGTCCGCCGAAGAAGCGCCGGGTCTGACCTCCCCCCGGTAGCAATCAGGCGCAATCAGGCGCAATCAGGAGCAATCACACGATGGCGAGATACCTCGGCCCAAAGTGCCGCCTGAGCCGCCGCGAGGGTACCGATCTCTTTCTCAAGCAGCGGGGGCGCTCGATCGAGGCCAAGTGTCGGTTCGAGAATCCTCCCGGGCAGCACGGGATCGGGCGCCGTCGCCCCCGCGCCCGCCAGACCGACTACGCACTTCAGCTTCGTGAGAAGCAGAAGCTCCGGCGGCTCTACGGGGTCCTGGAGAAGCCGTTCCGCAACTACTACCGCATGGCGGCGAGGCGCAAGGGCGCGACCGGCGAGAACCTGCTGCAGCTCCTCGAACGCCGGCTCGACAACGTGGTGTACCGCATGGGATACGGCTCCACCCGGGCCGAATCGCGGCAGCTCGTGTCGCACAAGGCGATCACGGTGAACGGCCGGGTCGTCAACATCCCGTCGTACCTCGTGGACCCCGGAGACCTGGTCGCGGTGCGCGAGAAGGCGAAGAAGCAGGCCCGCATCGTCGAAAGCATCGAGATCGCCGAGCAGTACGGATTCTCCGGCTGGGTCGACGTCGACATCAAGAAGCTCGAGGGCGTGTTTCTCCACGTCCCCGAGCGCAGCGAGCTGCCGCCGGACATCCAGGAACAGCTCGTCGTGGAGCTCTACTCGAAGTAGACCTCGGTCGCGAGACGCCACCACTTGGAAACGTTCCCGGGGCCGTGGATGCCCTCGGGCGGGAGAGAAAATGCAGGCAAGCGCCCCCGAACTGCTGAGACCCCGGCTGGAAGTTCGACAGCTTGGTCCCAATGCGGCCCGAATCACCCTCGAGCCCCTCGATCGAGGTTTCGGACACACCCTCGGGAACGCATTGCGGCGGATGCTGCTGTCGTCGATGCCGGGCTGCGCGATCGTGGAAGTCCAGATCGACGGCGTGCTTCACGAATACTCCACGATGGAGGGCGTACAGGAGGACGTGACCGAGATCCTGCTCAATCTCAAGGAGATCGCGGTCCGCACGAACGCCCGCAGCGAGGCCGCGCTGTCGGTGAGCGCGAGGGGACCCTGCGTGCTCCGCGCGGGAGACATCGAGGTCGGACACGACGTGGAGGTCGCCAATCCCGATCACGTGATCGCGCACCTGATGAAGGAAGGCGAGCTCTCCATGACCATGCGGGTGGCGATCGGCAGGGGCTACGAGCCCGCGTCCGCGCGCATCGACCCCGACGACTCCGAGCGGCTCATCGGGCGTCTTCCCCTGGATGCCTCCTATTCCCCCGTGCGTCGGGTCAGCTACCAGGTCGAGAGCGCCCGCGTGGAGCAGCGCACCGATCTCGACAAGCTCGTGCTGGAGGTCGAGACGAACGGGACGATCGATCCCGAGTATGCGGTCCGCTACGCATCGAGCCAGCTCCAGAACCTCCTTTCCGCGTTTTCCGCTCCGGATCTGGCCGCGGACTCGGCAGGGGGGCGGCACTCCGCGGACATGGACCCGGGGCTGCTTCGCAAGGTCGACGAGCTCGAGCTGACCGTGCGCTCGGCGAACTGCCTGAAGGCCGAAGGCATCGAGCGGGTCGGCGACCTCATCCAGCGCACGGAGACCGACCTCCTTCGCACGCCGAACCTCGGCAAGAAGTCGCTCACCGAGATCAAGACGGTGCTGGCCGAGCAGGGACTCTCGCTCGGGATGAAGCTCGAGAGCTGGCCGCCCGTGGACTACCTGCAGGAGCAACCCGGTCCGTTGCGGGCCGAAGTCTGACGACGCCCGTCGAGGAGTCCCCCGCCATGCGACACAGAAAGAGCGGCCGCCACCTCAGTCGAACCTCCGCCCACCGCAAGGCGATGTTCCGCAACATGGCGGTGTCGCTCGTGGACCACGAGATGATCCGGACCACGGTGCCCAAGGCGAAGGAGCTGCGCCGAGTCGTGGAGCCGCTCATCACCCTCGCCAAGCAGGACCATCACTCGCGGCGCCGGCTGGCGTTCAACCGGATCCGGAGCCGCGCGGCGGTGACCAAGCTCTTCAACGAGCTCGGGCCGCGCTACCGCGAGCGCCCGGGCGGGTACGTGCGCATCCTGCGGAACGGGTACCGGGCCGGTGACGCCGCCCCGATGGCGGTGGTCGAGCTGGTCGATCGGCCGGTCGAGGTCGAAGAAGAGGAATAACGCGCGGGAGTCACCGACTTTCGTGCCCCCGCGAGCGGAGCGGCGACCGCGGCATGAAGCTTGCGTGATGGAAGCCGGGTTCGCGAGAAGCACCCGGCAGGGGGGACGGGCGTCAGACGCCGAGGCGCTCCGCTACCCGGTCGAGGCGCTCCGCGCCCCAGAAGAGCTCGTCGCCGACCAGGTAGCCCGGCACCCCGAACACGCCCCTCGCATCCGCTTCCTGCTTGACCGCTTCGAGCCGCCGCGGCC
>JAJECB010000042.1 GCA_022822245.1 Gammaproteobacteria bacterium | reverse complement strand
AATCGCGTCGGGGCGGGCGGACCGCGCCGACACGCTCGCGACGATCGAGCGCTGGTACCGGCGCGCGGGCCGGGTCCTCGATCCCCATACCGCGGTGGGGGTGAAGGTGGCCGAGGAGCTGCGCGGCGCCGAACCGACGGTATGCCTCGCGACCGCCCACCCGGGCAAGTTCCCGGATACCGCCCCGGCGGGAGCCGCGGTGGGGCACCCGAGGCTCTCGGGGCTCGACGACCTTCCCGCGCGCAAGGTCGTCGTGCCGAACGACCCGGAGCGGGTCGCGCGGCATATCGAGTCCGTCTGCGCCTGAGGCGCGGCGCCTGCCCGTCCGCGGGCTGGCCGCCCGCACTTCCCGGAGGCCCCCACTCCCGGGAAGCCGCGGAACCGGGCCGGGGAACGTGTGAAATCGGGACGAAGCTCGTATCGTCAACGGCAACTGAGACCAAAGGAGAGAACATGGACCTCGGACTGAAGGACAAGGTCGCGATCATCACCGGCGGCAGCGAGGGGATCGGCAGGGCGTCGGCCCTCCGGCTGAGCGAGGCGGGGGCGAAGGTGGCCATCTGCGCCCGCCGCGCCGACGTGCTGGAGCGGGCCGCGGAGGACATCCGGAGCCGCACCGACGGCGAGGTGCTGGCGGTGGCGGGCGACGTGTGCCGGGACGACGACGTCGAGCGGGTGGTGTCCGCGACGGTCGAGCGGTTCGGCGGCATCGACATCCTCGTGAACAACGCGGGCGGGTCGCGCGCCCACCCGTTCCTGGAGGCGACCGAGGAGATCTGGCGCGAGGACCTCGAGATCAAGGTGTTCGGGGCGATCCGGTTCTCGCGGGCGGTGCTGCCGCACCTTCGCGCGCGGGGCGGGGGGCGCATCATCAACATGACGACCCCGGGGGGCAAGGTGCCGAGGAAGAACGCCCTCCCCACGTCGGCGAGCCGCGCCCTCGGCATCAACCTCACCAAGGCGATGGCGAACGAGTACGCGCCCGAGAACATCCTCGTCAACACGATCTGCCTCGGGCTCATCAAGTCCGCCCAGCACGAACGGCGCTGGGAACAGGGCGGACGGGACGGGGAGACCCTCGAAGCGTACTACGAGCGGATGGGCACGAACGTGCCGGTCGGGCGCTACGGCGAGGCCGAGGAGGTCGGCGACCTGGTGGCCTTTCTCGCCTCCGATCGGGCCGCCTTCATCGCCGGGACCGCGATCAACATCGACGGGGGCGCGAGCGAGGCAGTGTGAGCGAACACATGCCCGCTGCGGCCCGGCGGCTCGTGTAGAATCCCGTCGGTTTACGGCATTCAACTGAACTTTGGAGGGAGAGGACATCGTGCGGTCGATCCGATATGAAGCGCCGGCCACGGTGGACGGGGCGGTAGCGCTGCTTGCCGAGGCCGGCGACAAGGCCAGGCCACTCGCCGGCGGAACCGATCTCATCGTGCAGATGCGGGCGAGGATGGTCTCCCCGGAGGTCATCGTCGACGTCAAGAACATTCCGGAGCTCCTGGAGGTCCGGGAGGAGGCCGGCGGCTTCCGGGTCGGCGCGGCGGTCCCGGGCGCGGTGCTCGGCGAGAACGAGGCGGTGGTCGCCATGTGGCCGGGGGTCGTGGAGGCGTTCGAGCTCATCGGCTCGACCCAGATCCAGGGCCGCGCGTCGCTCGGCGGGAACCTCTGCAACGCCTCTCCCGCGGCCGATTCGACCCCCGCGATGATCGCGGCCGGGGTCACCTGCGAGATCGCGGGGCCGAACGGGCGGCGCGAGGCACCGGTCGAGGACATCGTCACCTCGCCGGGCCAGACCTCCCTCGGCGACGGGGAGTTCGTGGTGAGCTTCTTCCTCCCGCCGCGACCGGCCCGGACCGGGGACGCGTACCTGCGGTTCATCCCCCGCACGGAGATGGACATCGCGGTGGTCGGGGCCGGGGTGTGCGTCACCCTCGACGGGGGCGGCACCTGCACCGCGGCCCGGGTGAGCCTCGGTGCGGTCGCACCGACTCCCCTCCTCGTTTCCGAGGCGGCCGACGCGCTCGTCGGGACCACCCTCGATGACGATGCGATGGCGAATCTCGCCGCGGCGGCGAGCGCCGCGTGCAACCCCATCGACGACAAGCGGGGAACGATTACCTATCGAACCAAGGTGGCCGGCGTGCTCGCGCGCCGCGCCGCGGGCATTGCAAGCGAGCGGGCGAGGAGCAACTGAGCGATGGCCAAGCGACACGTAACCACGACCGTCAACGGGGAGCCGCGCGAGTTCCTCTGCGAGGTGGACCAGACCCTGCTCGACGCCCTGCGCGACGAGCTCGGGCTCACCGGCAGCAAGGAAGGCTGCGGCTCCGGCGACTGCGGCGCGTGCAGCGTCATGCTCGACGGGCGCCTCGTGTGCGCCTGCCTCGCGCTCGCGGCGGAGGCCGAGGGCCGCGAGGTGGAGACCATCGAGGGGATGGCGGATGGCGACCAGCTCCACCCGCTCCAGCGGACGTTCCTCGAGGAGGCGGCGCTTCAGTGCGGCATCTGCACGCCGGGCTTCCTCGTCGCCGCGAAGGCCCTTCTCGACCGCGACCTCAATCCCAGCGAGACCGAGATCCGGTACTGGCTGGCCGGCAATCTCTGCCGCTGCACCGGGTACGACAAGATCGTCCGCGCGGTGCAGAAGGCGGCGGAGGAAATGCGCGCGGAGGCGTAAGCGATGAGTGATTCAGCTCACCAGTTCAAGTGGGTCGGCACCCGTCCGGTGCGGCCCGACGGGCTCGACAAGGTCACGGGACGCGCGAACTTCGGCGCGGACTTCACGATGCCGGGGATGCTCGTCGGGCGAATCCTGCGGAGCCCCCACGCCCACGCCCGGATCGCCGGAATCGACGCGAGCGCGGCCCTCGCCGTGCCCGGGGTCAAGGCGGTGGTGACCGCGGAGGACTTTCCCGAGATTCCGGACGGTGAGCTGATGGTCGGCGAAGGGCCGATGAATTTCCGGGACCTCTCGTGCAACGTCATGGCCCGGGACAAGGCGCTCTACGACGGTCACGCGGTGGCGGCGGTCGCCGCGACCTCCCGGGCGGCGGCCGAGGAGGCCCTCGACCGCATCCGGGTGGACTACGAAGTGCTTCCGCACGTGGTCGACGTGCTGGAAGCGATGGAACCGGATGCTCCTCTCCTGCACGAGAACATGTTCACCGAGGGGGTGGACCCGAAGCCGGAGCGTCCCTCGAACGTCGCGTCGCGGTGCGAGTTCTCGATCGGGGACGTCGACGCGGGGTTCGCCTCGGCGGACGTCGTGGTGGAGGGCGAGTACGTCGTCGAAGCGGCGCACCAGGGCTACATCGAGCCCCACGCCGCGGTCGCGAGCGTGGGCGAGGACGGGCACTCCACCATCTGGTGCTCGAGCCAGGGCCAGTTCATGGTGCGGGCGTACTGCGCGAAGCTCCTCGGGATGGAGAACTCCCAGATCCTGGTGACCCCGTCCGAGATCGGCGGCGGCTTCGGCGGCAAGACCACGATCTACGTCGAGCCGGTGGCGCTCGCCCTCTCCCGCAAGGCGGGGCGGCCGGTCAAGATCGTGATGGACCGCGACGAGGTGTTCCGGGCGACCGGACCGACCTCGAGCGCCCACGTCAAGGTGCGGATCGGGGCGACGAAGGACGGCAAGCTCACCGCCGGTGACGCGGAGCTCCGCTTCCAGGCGGGGGCCTTCTCCGGATCGCACGTGCAGCTCGGCTGCATGTGCGGCTACGCCCCCTACGACATCGAGAACGTGCGGACGGTCGGCTACGACGTCGTCGTGAACCGCCCCAAGTGCGCGGCCTACCGCGCCCCGGGCGCGCCGCTGGCCGCATTCGGCGTCGAGAGCGCGCTCGACGAGCTCGCCGAGAAGCTCGGCATGGACCCCCTCGAGCTTCGCCTCGCGAACGCGGCCCGCGAG
>JAJECB010000277.1 GCA_022822245.1 Gammaproteobacteria bacterium | reverse complement strand
CACAATCATGCAGGTCCTGAGCTTGACCTTGTTTGAAAAAACCCCACTATTACAGATACTTACAGCTCCGGAGAGCTTGACCGAACCTCACGATACGTCTAACCAATTGAAATTGCTATACTAATTCTTGGGACACTAGTGTGATAACACGATATTGGTCCCTGTTTCGAGCAGAACTGCCATGTGCGCCTGAACCGGAAGCTCGGCTTGGACCGCGTGGCCTGGACCGCCCTGGTGGAACGGCCCATGCACCCGCCGGGCGGGAGCGACCGCAGCGTGCACTGACGCCACCGGCCCGGCACCGCACCCGAGCCCGCCCCGTCGCCGTCTCCCACGATCCCGACGACGCGCCCGCACCGCCCGGTACGGCCGGCTGCCTTCCTGGTGCGTCGTGCCGCCGACATCCCCCCAACCACACGCCCTCCGCAGTGCCGGGACATGATGCCTCCTCGTCCGGATGCGGACGCCACAAGGACCAGACCTCGTACGGGACCTCGAACCTGTGAGGGTTGCGCGAGTCGTCGTCTCCCACGAGCGTCAGCGTGACGCGGCCTGTTTTCGACTTGCCGACGATGTGCCTGTTCGTGACAAGGAAATACCCCAGGTCGGGCCGTTCCTCGCTCCATCGGTGGTTCACGACGAAGGACGTGCCGGCGAGTTCCCCTTCGATCGGGAACGTCGTGAACAGCGCACCCTCCGCGGACCTCTTCATGTTGTAGGGCCCACGCCTGATCGGACCGACTCTCATCCGGGTTCTCCGTCAGACTTGTCCGGGTGTGGGCGCAGCGACCTAGCCCACACTGCATCGCAACGAACCGCCGTCCTCACGCGCTCCGCCGCCTCATCGGCGAACGTCAGGCCGTTCCGCCATCCTCGTCGCCTTTCGCGTCCGCCTCGTCTGCTTCCTCCGAGATCGCTTCCGCCAACCCGGACGAGAACTTGTCGAGGAACTCTCGCTGCGCGTCCGTCAAGGCACCCTCTCCACCCTCGGTTGCCTCCACGAACGCCGCGAACCGGGGCACCCGCCTCGACAGCCTCTCCCCCTCCAGCGACCAGGCGCCTTGCTCCGCTGCCCGCGCTGCGGCACCGCGCGCGTGCGGCCCCTTCTCATTCGTCATCGGCAGCGTCCTCCTCTCCACCCTCCGCCCGATCGTCACCGGCCTTGTCCTCGCCGTCGACGTAGTAGTTCCTGAAGAAGTGGTCATTCAATTCCGTCCGGAAGTAGTGCTTGCGATCGATCCAGATGAACCCGTCTCCCTTGGAGATCACGGCGACGTCCACCGGCCCTCCGACCGTTTCGCTGTCCAGGGACATCTGTTGCTCGAACGAGCTCAGGTCGACGAGCGTTGACGCGACCTGCGCGAGCTCGCTGATCGTCAGCGCCTCCACCGCATGGACAATCTTCTGCCACCTCTGCTCGAATCCGCGTCGCACCGTCCGCTTGAACTCCGCCGTCCTGTCCTCGGCCATGCGCCGCACCGCCTCGGCCGCTCGCTCCTTCTCTTCGCCATCCAGATCAGGGACTGCCTCCAACGCCCGCAGCGGCATCTCTCGAATGAACGTCGTCGCGTCCTCGAGGTACCCCACGAAGCTCCCGGAAATCCCGACCAGGAACCGTTCCACCATATCCTTGTACGCGAACGCCATCACGTCGGAGGGGCGAGCCTCGGTCACGGCGTCGACGGTGGGCGGTCGGACCTTCAGCCTGCCGCCGTACACGCCTCCGATCTCGACATGCTGGACCACCGGGAAGTGCTCCCCTTCGCCGAATCCCGCGATCACCAAGCCGGAGAACACGTCCAGCGGGAATTCATCCTTTTCCACCAGATAGTCCGCGATCTCGCGCAGCATCGTCACGCCTTCATCGCCCACCGGCCAGCCCAAGAACACGCGGTTCACAACGTCATTCACGCCACCGGAGATGCGGCCTACCACGTCTCTCGCGCGCACCATGAAGTAGTCCGCGTCCTGCTGGCTCCGCCAGAACTCCAGGCGTCGGGCGATTACGTCTTTGGCCACGTCGGCCTGACCGTCGCTGTCCCCGTGCACGCCTCGTTCCACGAACTCCTTGCTCACATCCTCCCGAATGCGCAGGTATTCCGTCTCGACCGCATGCAGGAAGTAGCGGTCCTGGACATCGTTCGGGAACAGCACTTCGTTGCCGTCGAGGTACCGGATCAGCGCTTCCCCGTACTCCCGCAGGGTTGCGTACGCCTTCTTGCCCAGGCGGCGGCGGAACAGCTTGATGATCGTTTCCATGGGAACGCCGAGAAGCGAGGCGTTGTTGTAGACCATCACGCCGACCGGTCGGTACTTCGACAGCGTAAACAGCTTCAGCGCCGAATGCCGAACCTTCTGGCTGGCACCCATCTCGACGGTTACGGCGCTGTCGGCGGCGAGCGCCACCCCAGCCCGGTTCATCACCACCACTTCCGATGTCATGTGTCCACTCGCCTATCGTCTCCGCGCACCGGAACCTTCACCGGTCAGCCTCGGCGCTGGTTGTCCGCCGCTCTAACTGCGTTCATCCTCCGGCACGGAATCCCTCCGGCCGGCATCGCCGCCCTTGCTCTTACTTCCCTTCTCGGGCCGGTCCCCCGAGAACGCCATCCGCACCCGCGGCGACGCGCCCGGCACGCCGCCGGGCGCGCTTGCCCCGGCCCAGTTCTCGAGCCTCTCCATCGCCCGGGCCACCCTCGCCTTGGTCCCTACGGTGGGCTCGCCCGCCCCTCGCACCCGCTCCCGTTCCTCCGTCCGGTCGACACTTGCCCGAATCAGGGTCTCGACCTCGGACCGCATCGTTGCCAGGCGCTCCGCAGAGACATCCTTTTCCGCTTCGGACGTGAGCACTTCGTCCTCCAGACCCGCCAGAAGCGAATCCAGCCGCTCCACCGGTGTCCTGCTCTCGCTCATCCGTTCACCTCCTCCTAATCAATGAAACTCGCGCCGCAGCCGCCGACGTATCCGCCGCAGCGTGCTCGCGTATCGTGTCTCGTCTATGCCGATCTCCTCCTGAGTCTCCCTTGGCGACTGGCCACTCGCCATCGCAGCCAGCACGCGCAGGGCCTCGCCGTCGCCCTCGAACGCGTCCTCGACTCGCCTGATCGTCTCCTCGGCGGAAGCGCGTCGTTCCGGCTGCGCCGTCTCGTCCACGGCGGCCGCAACTTGTCCACCGTCCGCTTCGCCGTCCGCACCCATCTCCGACTCCGCCACGACCACCGGCCTCTCCAGCCGGCGCCAGTGGTCGCTGGCGATGCTCCGCATCGTCTCGCGGAGAAACACCACCAAGGGAACGTCCCGGGGCCATTGCCGCCTTCCGTCAAGCAGCCTCGCGATGGCATCGTGAAGGAGCTCGCGCCATTCCACCGCGTGCAGCCCGATCACCCGCAGTCGCGCAATCTTCTCCAGCCGCTCGTAGTCCTCGTCGGACAGTTGGCGCAACGCCTCCGCGCACTCTTCCCGGGTCGCGATTTCCCGTTGCACCACACTCGCCGTTTCCCGTCGCACCACATTCATCCAGTCGGCTCCGCCGATCTTTCCTAATGCCCTAATGCTCACCAGCACCGCGCTTGCGGACATCACCGCCACCGCGGATGTGCCGGCGCGTGTCCGCATGTCCCGCGCTCGACAGCATAAGGGTGTACAGACTCTGCCACCAACCGAAGGAGCCGCCCGCATGGCCGACGACCATCACGACCCCATCCCCATCGACGTCCCCGACAAAGACAACGTGGTCCAGATCGACAAGGACTATTTCAAAGCCCCCTCGCCCCGGATGACGGGCCGCGAGCTCTTGCAGCTTGCGGACAAGAAACCGGCCGAGCACTTCGCCATCTACCGCAAGATCAAGGGCGGCCAGCCCGAGCGCATCGGCCTCGACGAGAAGGTCGACCTGAGCCGCCCGGGCGTGGAACGCTTCCTGACCCTTCCACTCGACCAGACCGAAGGATTCGGGGCGCGCCGCGAGTTCGCCCTTCCCGAGGACGATCTCTGCTGGCTTGCCAACGCGCCGCACAAGTACGAGCTCGTCGCCGCGGCCGGCGTTCTGCGAGTCGTGCTCTACGGCTTCCCCGTACCGCCGGGCTATAACCATCGCGCCGTGGATGTCAACGTGCGCATCGAGTCCGGATATCCGGACACTCAGATCGACATGGTCTACGTGCACCCCGAGCTCCAACGCGTGGATGGCGTCCCGATTGGCGCCACGTGCCCCGAAGCATTCGATGGCAAACAGTGGCAGCGATGGAGCCGGCATCGCACGCCCGCCAACCCCTGGCGGCCAGGCGTCGACAATCTGGCCACCCACTTCGCCCTCGTGAAGCACTGGTTCGTGCGCGAACTGCAGAAGGGCTGACGCCGTGCAGACCGCCTCACTCACGCTGACCCGGAGCCAGCACGCCGACCTCCTGGCGCACCTCTTTCCGCCCGACGGCTGCGAAGCGGTGGCCATCGCCCTGTGCGGCCTGCGGCGCGGCGACGAGCGGCTTCGCCTGCTCGTGCGAGAGATTACGCCGATCCCCTACGAAACCTGCACCGACCGACGACCTGACCGCGTTACCTGGCCCACCCACGTCCTTCCGCCGCTCCTCGAGAAGGCGCGGCGGCGGGGGCTCGCCGTGCTCAAGATCCACGGTCATGGGCGCGAATCCCCTTTTTCCACCCTCGACGATCGCGCTGACCGCGCACTCTTTCCCTCGGTTCACACGTGGACCGACGGCGGCCCTCACGGAAGCGCCATCGCGTACCCGGACGGGCGCATGATCGGCAGGCTGGTCGACAGCCGAGGCGCGTTCCACTCTTTATCGTCGGTCAACGTCGTCGGCGACGATCTGTTGTTCTGGCCGTCCGCCGCGGACGTTGCCTGCGTTCCCGAATTCGCGCGCCGCGTGGCTCAGACCTTCGGCGCCGGCACGTATGACCGCCTCCGCCGCCTCCGCATCGCCGTGGTCGGATGTTCCGGCACCGGCAGTCCCCTGATCGAGCAGCTCGCCCGCAACTGCGTCGGCGAGCTCGTGCTCGTCGACCCCGACCGCGTCGAGGAGAAAAACCTCAATCGCATCCTGAACGCCACCATCGACGACGCCCGGAAAGGCCACCTCAAAGTCGATGTCGCTGCCCGCGCAATCCGGGCCATGGGCCTCGGCACCGTCGTCCACACCCATCCGCGCACGCTGTTCGATCCCGTCGCCGTCCGCGCCGTTGCCGGCTGCGACGTCGTCTTCGGCTGCATGGACTCCATCGACGGCCGCCACCTTCTGAACAAGCTGGCCACGTTCTATCTCGTCCCGTACTTCGATGTCGGCGTTAAACTCGAGGCCGACGGCTGCGGCTGCGTCGACCAGGTTTGCGGTACCGTCCATTACCTTCAACCCGGCGGGTCGAGCCTCCTCAGCCGTCGCGTCTACACGATGGACCAGGTTCGCGCCGCGGGCCTCCACCGAACCGACCCCACGGCCTACCGCTCCCAGCTCGACGATGGCTACATCCGGGGGGTCCAGGAGGATCGTCCCGCCGTCGTCCAGCTCAACTCGCTGCTTGCGAGTCTCGCGGTCAACGAGTTACTGGCCCGGTTGCACCCATTCCGGCTCGATCCCAACGCGGACTACGCCATCCACCGCTTGAGCCTCAGTCATGGCATCTACGAGCACGAGGACGACGGCGAACCTTGTCCCGTCCTCGCCCGCCACGTCGGGCGGGGCGATGTTTCGCCGCTTCTCGACTGGGCCGAGCTCAGCCTTGCCAAGGAGGCCGCTTGAGATCTCTCTTGCGGCTCTGGTGGCGCCTTGTCGAGCGCTCGGGGCTACGCCCGGGGTTCGCCACCCTCACTGTCGACGATCTGCCCGATGTCCTCGCCCCGGAGCGGCTCTATCTCGTCGGCGACGACGATTGCCCCTGGTCGGCCGCATTGCTCTGTCCGTGCGGGTGCGAAACCACCATCCAACTCAGCTTGCTCCCCGACGACAAGCCGAGCTGGCGGGCCGTACGCCACTTCAGCGGTTCCGTCTCTCTTCGGCCCTCCGTTTGGCGAACACGGGGCTGCCGCAGCCACTTCTTCCTGCGGCGGGGCCGTATCGTATGGTCAAGCCAACTCTCCGACGCACTACACTCGTCCACCGGTCGCGGACCGGATTCCGGGCCCAATCCCATTCAGCGCCGTCGCCGACGCTAGCGATCGCCGGCGCCACTCTCCTCCGCGAGTCGCGCTTGGCAGTTCGTATGTCTCGGTGTCCCGAAGCCGGCATGGCCATAGGATTTTCGCCGAGGCGCGCAGTGTGTGCGAAATGCTCGGAGCGTCAATGCTCACTCTGAGGGCATGGTACGGTTCGTTTATGTGATTCGTCATAGGGTTGCGGACATGGCCAAACTTGGCGTACTCGTCATTCACGGCATGGGCTCGCAGAAGGCGGGCTACTCGAAGGGCATGCGTGACAAGATCGATCGCCGGATGCGCGCGGACGCCAAGGCCGTCGCGTGGAATGAAGTTCTCTGGGCGAGTGCATTGCGTGACCGAGAAACCGAGCTGTGGAACGCGATGCTATCGGCCCGTGAACCCGACGGGGACCGGATCCCCCTCGACTGGCAAACGACGCGCGAGTTCATCGTGCACAACTTCGGCGACGCTCTCGCCTATCATCGAGACGCCCGGCAGAGCTCCGCTTACCACAAGATTCACAAGATCGTGGACGCTGGGGTTCGGGCGTTGAAGCAGCGTCTCGATTCGCCGATGTCGCCGGTAGTCGTGCTCGCGCACTCACTCGGCGCCCACGTCATGTCGAACTATGTCTGGGACCGCCAGCACTGGGGCGGTAACGACACTGACCCCTACGAGCGAATCGATTCGTTGCTCGGGATGGTCACCTTCGGTTGCAACATCCCGCTTCTCAGCCTCTCGTATTCAATCGCGAAGCCGATCTATCTCCCGGGACGGGATGTGAACAAAGAACTGCATGAAGTCTCGAAGTGGCTCAACTACCTCGATCGAGATGACGTACTCGGGTGGCCGCTACGCCCGCTTTATGAACAGCACAAGGACGAACTGGACGATGGGCAGAAGGAGACGGTCGAACGGATCGAGGACCACGAGATCAACGTCGGAAACATCTTCACGGGCTCACTGGACCCGCGCGCCCACGCCCGGTACTGGACCGATGACGACTTCATTCGGCCTGTGGCCGCCTACCTGCGGCGTATCGCACGCCGCTCTGAGTCCGGAAGTGGCGGATAACGAAGCCGAGGCATGCCGGGGGGCATGCCGAGGACTTGCGTGCGACCGGCCGCCTTGACAGGATGCTGTGTGGATTGACCTCGGTGCGCCGCCGACCGACCAGACCCCAAGGGATACCGTGACGGAACGGCTGGGGCTCGGCGCCGGGTGGCCGCGTGCGAAGACGCCGCCGGGCAGCGACGGGTTGCTCTGGATGTACGAAGGAATGCGGGATGAAGGAATCGCTGGAAAAGGCCGCAGCCTGGCTTTCCCATCATCGCTCGGGCGTGTTGTGGACGGTCATCGCGGCGGTGGGGCTCTACGTCCTAGCCGTGCAAGGCTTGCCGGAGGGCGGCCCGAAGTCCGTGCCCGTGCTGCTGACGCTCGCCGTACTGGCGATCGCCCTGCACTTCGGGCACTGCTTCACGCGGGATCTGCCGCCCACCGATGATATGGTTTCGGCGGAACTGCGCTGGATATTCCGGTACGCCTACGGATTCTTGGGGATCGCGTTTCTGGCGTCGCTATCCCCGTTCGTCGCGCCGAAGGACTTTCTCACGTCGGTCGAGACCTGGGCAGGGGTGGCCGATGGCTGCCAGCGGGCCGAGGACGGGTACGGCAGCGAACTGACCCGCTGCGACGGCGACGGCAGCGGCCAGCAGTGGCTACTCCAGATCGGCAGCCGGTCGATCCACGCGGAAGCCATCGACGAGCACGCCCTGGCAGAGTTGGCCGACGAGGCGCAGGCCGCGTGCACGGCCCCGGAAGGATGGTCATCGTTGGGCAGCAAGTTCGAGGCGCTGGGACGCCCGGACGGCGCGGCATTGGTGGCGGTCCTGCAGGGCGCATGCCAGACCGGCGAGGCGGCCACTGCCGAAGGCATGGCCGCAGTCCTGCGCGAGCGGGGCGCGGCCCGGGACCGCTCCGAACTGAGCCGGGGTCTGGTCGTACCGCTCTACGTGGTCCTGCTCGCGGTGTTCGGGGGCGCAGTCGGGATGAGCCGCCGGGTGCCCGAGATCCAGCGCCGGGCTGCGGCGAGCACCGACCAGAAGGACACAGAGCAGGCGATTTGCGCCATCGAAGCCCGGGAACGGGTAGTGTTTCAGATCATGCAGGTGCTGGCGGCCCCGCTGATCGCCATCACCGCCTTCGCGGCGTTCGAGCCGGACACGATGACGGCGGCCGTGCTGATCGGATTCGCGTCGGGGTTTGCGTCGGAGTCGATCCTGATAAAGCTCCGGCAGGCAAGCGATGCCGTGGTCGGCAATAGAGGCCGCAACCCGGGGCCGCCGGACGCCCCGAAGAATGAATGACGTCTGCGGCCAAGCCGCCACCTCCTTCCGCGGCTCTCTGCGACATCCGCGCGCGACCCGGCCCGACAGGGCATCGAGACAAGTCGCGCGGGCGCAACACATGATCGACCGCGCCCCGGCGCCGCATCGCGCAGCCCCAGGGCGGGCGTGGGGTAGCTAAGTGCTGATGGGCGATCCGCTGCCTCGCTACGCGAGACGGGCGGAGCCGCAGCAAATGCTGCGAGAGTGCCCAATGACGCCTTACGCTGCCGACCCAAGCGGCGGCTGCGGCGTGCCGGTCTTCCGGCAGTGGCCGCGAGCACGGTTTCGGCGCGCCGCGCTCGCCAGCGTTGCGCTTCGTCCGCACGGCCTCGACGAACTCGGCGTGCAGCCGCAGGCTCGTGATCGGGGTCCTGAGATCGTGCGAGACCGCCGCCAGCATGGCCGTGCGGTCGCGGACGTAGCGGTCGAGCCGGCCGCGCATCAGGTTGAACGCGCGCACCGTCTCCCGGGTCTCCACCGGACCGGCCTCGGGCAGGTCCTCCACCGCTTCGCCACGGCCGAAACGCCCGGCGGCGTGCGCGAGGCCGCGCATCGGCTTCGCGATTCACCGTCCCATGACGACCGCCACGATGGCGATGCCGAGCGCCGAGAGGAGGAAAGTCAGCACGAACGTCGCGCCCCAGGCCGGCGCCCCGGGCGGCGGTCCCACCGCGACG
>JAJECB010000346.1 GCA_022822245.1 Gammaproteobacteria bacterium | reverse complement strand
TGGCAGCGATCGATTCTGGGTTCACTGCGCGGTCTCGGATCGGTTTTTTTGAATGACATCACTCTCCAACTCGTAGTCTCCACGCATTCGCCACATGTTCTCGCGTCCGCAGAGCCGTGGTTCGATCCGAACCTGGATGCGTGGTTCGACCTGGACCTGGAGGGAGAGCCGCCGCGGGCTTGTCTGCACCGGCGCACCTTCACGCCACATGGGACGACGGGTTCCTGGCTCACCAGCGAGGCGTTCAACCTCCCCACCGATCGGAGTCTCGAGGCCGAGCACGCGATTCTCCGGGCACGCAAGTTGCTCCGACGGACCGATGCGCCGCTCAACGACGTGATGGAGGTCCACGCCGAGTTGCGCGCGGCGCTGCCCGACATCGACCGGTTCTGGGTGCGATGGAACGCGTTCGTGGAGACCCGGGGCGGCGAGCCGTGATTCGGGTCGTCCCGGCTCCCGAGCCCGGGGACTTCGATGCGAAGGTCAGACAGCCGGGACTGCGGGCATTCGAACGCCTGGCCGATCGGAAGTATGGTGGACACAGGGAAGCGGTCCCTGGCAGCGAGTTTCCAGACCATTGGCGCAAGTGCCTGAATGATTTACTGGAGAGCTACGCTCGGATCTGTTCGTACCTCTGCCTCTACATCCCTCGCGGAACCGGCGCACGCAGCGTGGACCACATGGTCGCGAAGTCGGCCGCATGGGGCCAAGCATACGAATGGAGCAACTACAGGCTCGCGTGCTCGCTGATGAACTCACGAAAGGGTGCCGCAACCACAGTGCTGGACCCCTTCGAAGTCGAGGAAGGATGGTTCGTTCTCGAGCTGGTCGAGTTTCAGGTTCTGCCGGGGGGCGGCCTGGACGAGGTGGTCACGGAGGCCGTGCACGCCACCATCGACCGACTCCGTCTCAACGACGACGAGTGTCGGGGCGCGCGCGAGGAGTACGCGGAGGACTACTGGCAAGGCCATGTATGCTTCTCGTACTTGATGCGGCGTGCTCCTTTCGTTGCACGGGAGCTGCGCCGCCAGCAGCGTCTGCGCGTGCCGGACGCTTGAACCTGCTGGAAATCGGCTTGTACGGAGGTCCGAATGTCATACCTTGCGCCAAGACTGTGCAGTAGCAACCGGTTGTGAAGCGAGGGTGTCGTCGGAGCCATGGAGGCGAGGGCGGGCCGATTTTCCAAACGGGAGAGAAGGAGAGAAAGATGGCGCGAAAGCTCAAGGTGGCGGCGGCCCAGCTCGGGCCGATTCACCTCGCGGACACCCGCGAGCAGGTGGTGGCGCGGCTCGTCGCGCTCATGCGCGAGGCGGCGGCGGGGGGATGCCGGCTCGTCGTGTACCCGGAGCTCGCCCTCACCACCTTCTTCCCCCGGTACTGGTACGACGACGTCGCGGAGGCGGACCGCTTCTTCGAGCGGGAGATGCCGGGCGCGGCGACCCGGCCGCTCTTCGAGGAGGCGAAACGCCTCGGGGTCGGCTTCCACCTCGGCTACGCCGAGCTCGTGGAGGAGGAAGGGAGGACCCGCCGCTTCAACACCGCGGTCCTCGTCGGGCCGGACGGAGAGATCGTCGGCAAGTACCGGAAGATCCACTTGCCCGGACACGCCGATCACCGTCCGAACATCCCCTTCCAGCACCTCGAGAAGCGCTACTTCGAGGTCGGCGACCTCGGGTTTCCGGTGTGGCGGGCGTTCGGCGGGATCCTGGGGATGGCAATCTGCAACGATCGCCGGTGGCCGGAGACGTTCCGGGTCATGGGCCTCCAGGGGGTCGAGATGGTCCTCATCGGCTACAACACCCCGACCTTCAACATCTACCACCCGGAGGCGCCGCACCTTCGCACGCTCCACAACGACCTCTCCCTCCAGTCCGGCGCCTACCAGAACGGAACCTGGGTCGTGGGGGTCGCCAAGGGCGGGGCGGAGGACGGGCACGAGCTCATCGCGGGCTCCATCATCGTCGCCCCCACCGGGGAGATCGTCGCCCGCGCGCTCTCGCTCGACGACGAGGTCGTCGCCTTCGACTGCGACCTCGACCTCGGCGACTACGTCAAGAACACCGTGTTCAACTTCGAGAAGCACCGGCGCCCGGAACATTACGGGCGCATCATCGAGCAGACCGGGGTGCGGATCGAGGTGTAGTCGGCCCTGCTTGCGAGAGCTTCGAGTCATCTCTGGAAGGAGGACGTCTGCAATGCCTATGGCAGTGATAGTTGACTGGTATGGACCCTACAAGAGTTACAGAGCATTCCGGCAGGAGGCAGGGAAGAATTGGCCGAAGGGAACACGAACGCTCTACATGGCGCTCGGTCGCCATAACACGTACCGCTACATCGGTCTCACCAGGAACCCGAATCAACGTTTCATCAGGCACGAAAAGATGGAGCACGATGGGAACCGAAGTTTCTATCTTGGAGAGATTGCCACACGGGGCATTGCTGGCCGCAGGCGAGGTCGGAAGCGCGCGCCGGATTTGAGTTACGCCGAGTGGGCGCTCGTCCGGTTTTTCCAACCAAAGCTCAACGAACGGCTAGTGGACATCGATCCGGACGATTGTGTATCGGTTTTCTCCCGTTTCTTCGACCGAAGGGACTACGAGACTCCAATCAATCCCCTGCCCAAGTTTCCCAGGTTGTTGGGATATGACTCCTGGACAGAAGATTGGTATTGGTGATCCGAATGTTACAGTTTCCGGAAGGTGGTCTGAGAGCGGTCAGGTGGTGACGACGCCGAGGGCGAGGGCGACAGCGGCGCGGGTCGGCTCGATGACGGGCAAGCCGAGGGCGGCTTCGAGCGGCCGCCGGAAGTGCGCCATGCCGGTGCAGCCGAGGATCACCACGTCCGCCCCGCACTCGTCGCGGAGGCGCCGCCCGGTCTCCTCCATCCGATCGTAGACCTCGTCCTCGCCGCCGAGCTCGGTCACCCCGAACCCAACCGGGAGGTCTCCGGCGAGGCGCGCCTCGAGCCCCATCGCCCGTACCTGGCGGAGGTGCCGCGGGACCGACCCCGGCAGGATGGAGATGACGCCGAAGCGGTCGCCCCGGGTGAGGGCGGTCGCCATCGCGCTCTCCGCGATCCCGAAGACGGGGACGCGTGCGACCTCGCGGGCCGCGTGGAGGCCGGGGTCGCTGTAGCAGCCGATGACGAACGCGCTCGCGTCGTCGTTGCGTCCGTGCACGTAGTCGCAGATCGGGAGGACCACGCTCTCCGCGTCCATCTGGGTCTCCACTCCCGGCGGCCCGCCCTCCATGGTGACGCACTCGATGGCCGGCCCGCCGGGGCGGCGGAGCGAGTCCACCGCGTCGCTCATGCCGTCGGTGACGGCCCGCGTGGAGTTCGGGTTGATGACGACGATGGGTGCTGGCATCGGTCCTGACCTCGGTGGGACGGCAGGTGTAGCGCCGCTCCGGCACCGGACCTCCTCTCTCGGGGGCTTCCGGCTACCGCAACCGACGCACTGTGCATTGTAGAACCGCGGGAAGCTCAGCCTCAGCCGAGGGGGAAGTGCCCATGAAGCGCCGCCAGGTGTCGAGGTCGGGGACCCGGAGGTGGAAGTTCCCCTGCTTCGTCTCCCCCATGGTGGCGCGCGGCACGTCGGAATAGTTGTGTCCGGGGAGGAGGAGGGTCTCGTCGGGGAGGGAGGCGAGGCGCTTGAGGCTCTCGTACATGGAGTCGGGGTCGGAGCCCGGCAGGTCCACCCGTCCGCACCCGTTGATGAACAGGGTGTCGCCGGAGACGAGGGTGTTCCGGATCCGGAAGCACTGCGAGCCCGGGGTGTGGCCGGGGGTGTGCAGGAACTCGACCTCGACCTCCCCGACGGACATCCGGTCCCCGGAGTCCACCCGGACGAGGTCGCTCTCCTCGAGGCCGGTCACCTTGCGGAGCCCGTCCGCCTCCTCCCGATGCACGTAGACCTTGACGCCGCGCTTCCCGAGGAGCTCCGCCACTCCCTGGATGTGATGCCCGCCCATGCCGCCCCCGCAGTGGTCGGCGTGGTAGTGGGTGACGAGAGCGGCGACGGGCTTGAGGTCCTGGCTCTCCACGTGCTCGAGCAACCCGTCGATGTCCCACGCCGGGTCGACGAGCGCAACCTCGCGGGTCGTCTCCGACCCGACGACGTAGGTGAAGTTCTTCATCGGCCCGATCTCGATCTGCTCGATGAAGAGCGGGGAGTCGCCGCCGCGGACGCTCATGCCCCCGGCTCCGCGCTCTGGCAGAGGATTTCGGCGGCACGCGCCCGCATCTTGTCCGGGATCCGGCTCGGGCGCCGCGCGTCGAGGTCGAGGTGCACTCCGTACTGGCTGAACTCGGCCGCGAGCTCGCCCGTTCGCACGTTGTACATCCGGTGCTGGATCCGCATCGAGGAGCCGCCGACGTGCATGAGCCCGGAGCGGATGAGGATCCGGTCGCCGACCCGGAGCTCGCGCCGGAACCGGCCCTGGAACTCGAAGGTCGAGAAGCCGATGCGGTTCTCCCGGAGATAGGCGGGGGTCATCCCGAACCGGGCGACGACGTGCATGTTGGCGTCGGAGAAGCGATGGAGGTAGAAGGACACGCTCATGTGCCCGAGGAGGTCGATCTCCCACGGCTTGACGGTGTCGCGCCCCGAGTCGATGAACCCCGACTCGTCGCGGGCCGCGGGCCGCGCCTCGTCGGGCGGGCGGTCCCACTCCACCAGGCGCGATTCGATGGCCCGGCGGAGCGGCGCGGGCATCGGGACCGCCTTCCGCGCGTCGAGGTCCATGTACCGCTGCGAGACGGTGAACGCCGCGCAGAGACGGCCGCTCCCCGAGTCGAACAGCTTGTGCCCGGAGCGCACGACCTCGCCTTCGCAGCCGATGAACCCGCTCTCGGCATGGATGATGTCGCTCTCCAGGAGCTCCGCCTCGAAGCGCCCGACGGTCGCCACCGTGGCGAGGGCCCGCCGGTCGTCCCGGGCGTGGGCGGGCCCGGCTCCCACCTCGTCGAGCAGGTTGAAGATGCTGTCGGCAATCCGCTCGAAGTAGTAGGCGACGGTGAAGTGCTCGAAGCCATCGCATTCCCATGCCTTCACCATTCCGCGAAACGTCTCGCTCCAGCCGTTCTTGCTCATCGGTCGTATCGTCTCCGGGGTTGTCGGGCGGGCTCGGGCGAGCGGCGGCCGCTTGGTTCGGCCGCCTTCGCGTCGCGCGCGGTGCGGTCAGTCGTCGTCCTGGCGTTCCGGGGGGTAGTTCTCGGCGTACCACCACTTGAGGTAGTCGCCGTAGGTGATGGGCGGAAAACGTGGTTCGCTCCCCGGCGCGAGGCAGGTCGGAAGGCACTCGATGAGGGTGTCGACGTGCGGCCCGAGGAAGAAGGGGATCGCGTAGCGGTGGCGTCCGACCGGAGGCCGGGCGCGGTGCGCTGTGGACCGGAACCGACCGTTCGTCCACCGGTGCAGGGTGTCGCCGGAGTTGACCGCGAACGAGTCCGGCAGCTCGGGGACCGCCACCCACTCCCCGGACGGCATCAGGACCTCGAGTCCCGGCACCTCGGACTGGGGTAGATACGTCATGAAGTTCACGTCGGTGTGGGGGGCGATCCCGAACTGGTTCTCGCCGGCCGTCACCGGCGGGTAGTGGGAGAGGCGGAAGGAGAACTGGCTCTCCTCGAACGCGGTGTCGAACCAGTCGGGCGGAAGGTCGAGGGCGGCCGCGACGGCCGGCAGCATGCGGCGCGCGAACCGGTCCATGGCGTCCGTGTAGGCGAGCACGCCCTCCCGGAACCCGGGGAGGTCCTCGGGCCACACGTTGGGCCCGACGAAGCGCCGCCCGCTTCGCCGCAGGGGGTCCTCGGGCGGGCGTTCGCGCTTGACGAAGAACGCCTCGTTGAGGTCCGGAGCCGCCCCCTGGTTGACCTCGGCGGTCTGCACCGTGTAACGGGCCATCGCCATGTAGCCGTTGTTGTGCTCGTTCATGCGGAGCGACATCTTGGTCGCGGCATCGAGGGCGTGGAAGCGGCGGGCCTCGTCGAAGGTGCGGGCGACGAGGTCGTGGGGAACGTCGTGATTGACGATCACGAAGAAGCCGACGTCCTCGAGCGCGCGGCGGATCTCGCCCGCCACCGCCTCGAGCGCGCCGGGCGCGCCGGCGAGGTAGCCTCCGACGTCGATGACGGGGACCGATTCGGTGGGTTCGGCCCTGACGGATCGTTGCTCGACAGCCGCCATTTCCTCCTCCTCCTTCCGTGCCGCCGGGTTCCGGCCGGGGATCGTCGGTCAGGCCGCGAACGCGGACCGAAGGGCGCGGGCGGCGAGGGCGTGGGCTTCGGCCGCGGCCCCGGCGATCCCGAGGAGGCCGAAGAACCCGTGGATCATGCCCGGAAACGGGGCGTGCTCGCACGGCGTCCCCGACTCGGTGAGGCGTTCGGCGTAGGCGACGCCCTCGTCGCGGAGCACGTCGCACTCGGCGGTGATGACGAGG
>JAJECB010000242.1 GCA_022822245.1 Gammaproteobacteria bacterium | reverse complement strand
CCGGTCCTCGATCGAGATCCGGGGCTCGTAGCGGTCATCCTGCGATTCGATGATGACCGGCTGCGACCGGAACGTCACGTTGTCCACTTCCTGGATCATCGTGACGTCGGCGATGATGTCCCGGAACCGGACGACTCCCTCCTCCTCGGTCAGGATGGAGAAGCTGTAGGTGTCCGACTCGACGATCGTCTGACCGGCCTCGACCCGGCCTCCCGGCGCCGCCTGGACCCGGGCCCCGTAGGACACCGGATGGCTCTCGAGCACGTGGCCATCGTCGTCCCGGACCTCGACGCTCCCCTTCCGGTTGATCACCACGAGCGTGCCGTGGCGGTCCGTCACCGTGCGGAGGTTCTCCGAGAACCCGAGGACGCCCTCGTTGCGCGCCTCGAGCGCCGAGTTCTCGAACACGCTGGCGGTGCCGCCGATGTGGAAGGTCCGCATCGTGAGCTGCGTGCCCGGCTCGCCGATGGACTGCGCCGCGATGATGCCGACGGCCTCGCCCAGGTCCACCATCCGGCCGGTGGCGAGGTTCCGCCCGTAGCACATGACGCAGATGCCCCGCCGCGTCTCGCAGGTGAGCACCGACCGGATCTTCACCATCGGCACGCCCGAGTTCTCGATCGCGGTCGAGATGTCCTCGTCGATTTCCTGGTCGGCGTTCACGATCACGTCTCCGCGGAAGTCCTTGATCTCGTCCACGCTGACGCGACCCACGATCCGCTCCCGCAGCGGCTCGATGACCTCTCCCGCCTCGATGATCGGCTCGGCCCGGATGCCGCGATCCGTCCCGCAGTCCTGCTCGGTCACGATCACATCCTGCGCCACATCGGCGAGTCGCCGGGTCAGATAACCGGCATCCGCGGTCCGCAGCGCGGTGTCGGCGAGTCCCTTCCGCGCTCCGTTCGTGGAGATGAAGTACTGGATGACGCTCAGGCCCTCGCGGAAGTTGCTCGTGATCGGCGTCTCGATGATCTCCCCGGAGGTCTTCGCCATCAGCCCGCGCATCCCGGCGAGCTGCCGGATCTGCTTCTCGCTGCCCCGGGCGCCCGAGTCCACCATCATGAACACCGGGCTGAACCGGCCGGTCTCCTCCTCGCGCCCCTGCATCGTCTCCAGCATGTCCTCCGCCACCCGGTTCGTGGCGTTCGACCAGACGTCGATGACCTTGTTGTAGCGCTCGCCTCCGGTGATGGCGCCCTGCTGGTACTGCTCCTCGACCCGCGCCACCTCGACCTTCGCCTCCTCGACCAGGCGCGCCTTGTTGGGCGGCACGACGAGGTCGCCCAGACCGATGGACGTCCCGCTCCGGGTGGAGTACTCGAACCCGAGATCCTTGAGCGCGTCGAGGACGGCCGAAGTGTGCCCCTGCCCGTAGCGCAGGTACACGAACCGGACCAGGTTCTGGATCCCCTTCTTCTTGAGCACGCCGTTCACGAACGGCATGTCGTGCGGAAGCGCATCGTTCAGGAGAACCCGTCCCACCGTCGTGTCGATCCGCTCGTTCTCCACCCGCCTCGGCTCGACGCGCAGCAGATCCTGGCTGTCGTGGGTTTCCAGCACTTCCCCGGTGTGGCGGAACCAGATCGGAGTCAGCGTGCTCACGTCGCCGGCGGCGTGGGCGAGCATCACGTCGTCCGCGGAGGCGAACGCCTTGCGCGCGGGCGGCTGCGCCGACTTGACCTGCGGCTTCGAGAGATAGTAGATGCCGAGCACCATGTCCTGCGTCGGCACCGCCAGCGGCCCTCCGTGGGCGGGCGACAGGATGTTCCGGGAGGAGCGCATGAGGAGCGCCGCCTCGACCTGCGATTCCGGGCTGAGCGGAACGTGGACGGCCATCTGATCGCCGTCGAAGTCGGCGTTGAACGCGCTGCACACGAGCGGGTGGATGCGGATCGCCTTGCCCTCGACGAGCACCGGCTCGAACGCCTGGATCCCCAGCCGATGGAGCGTCGGCGCCCGGTTCAGCAGCACGGAGTGTTCGCTGATGACCTCGTCGAGGAAGTCCCAGACCTTCGCCTCCTGCTGTTCCACCAGCTCGCGCGCCTGCTTGATCGTGACGGCCTCGCCCTCGTGCTCGAGGCGGTTGAACAGGAACGGCTTGAACAGCTCGAGCGCCATCTTCTTGGGAAGTCCGCACTGGTGGAGCTGGAGCTCGGGGCCGACGACAATGACCGAACGGCCGGAGTAGTCCACCCGCTTGCCCAGCAGGTTCTGCCGGAAGCGTCCCTGCTTGCCCTTGAGCGTGTCCGAGAGCGACTTCAGGGGCCGGTTGTTCGTCCCCTTCAGCACGCGGCCCCGACGGCCGTTGTCGAGCAGCGCGTCCACCGCCTCCTGGAGCATGCGCTTCTCGTTGCGAACGATGACCTCGGGCGCCTTCAGCTCGAGGAGCCGCCGGAGCCGGTTGTTCCGGTTGATGACCTTCCGGTAGAGCTCGTTCAGGTCGCTGGTGGCGAACCGGCCGCCGTCGAGGGGCACCAGGGGCCGCAGGTCGGGGGGGATGACCGGAAGGACCTCCATGATCATCCATTCGGGCAGGTTCCCGGACTTGCGGAACCCCTCGATGACCCGCAGCCGCTTCGCCGACTTGGCGCGTTTCTGGATGGAGCCCTTGCGGAAAGCGATCCCGCACCAGGACAGGTCCAGGACCTCGTTCAGCTCGTGGACCGACGCCATCTCGTGACGCAGGATGTGCCTCAGGCGATGGGCCAGCCAGGCTTCGGACTTGCCCTCGACCTGGTTCGCCACCGCGGCGTCGTCGAAGCGGGCCCCCCGGAGGCACTGCGCCAGCTCGTGGTCCGCCGCCCGACCCAGAGTCACCGGCATCTCCCGGAGCGCCCAGCCGCGGCGCATCTCGAACCGCTGCTCGACGGTGAGCGTGTCGAGGTCGGCCTCCCGCAGGAGCCGCTTCGCCGCCTCCGCTCCCATGCCCAGGACGAAGGTCTTCTCGAACTTGCGGTACCGCCCGGCGGTCCGCTCCTCGACGAGCTCCTCGAAGTCTTCGTCGGAACGCAGCAGGATGTCCCCGAGCGGTTCGTGCCCCATCGGCGCGCGGGCCTTCTGCCTGCGCCACTTGCGACGGAACTGGTCGTGCGTGCGGCCGAAGTACCGCTGCAGGATCCGGTTCTGCTCCTCGGTGACGACCTGCCCCTTCCACAGCCGGTCCCGCCCGTTCGTGCCCCGGATCGTGGTGATCCTCCAGCCCTCGTCGTCCTTCTTGCCGGAGAACGCGAACAGTTGCCGAAGCTGCTCGAACTCGTCGTCGCTCAGGCGCACATCGGCTTCCTTGAGCATCCCGATGTGGATGTCGCCCGGCTCGAGGACGACGTAGGACTCGTAGTAGAGAACCCGCTCCAGCTCCCGCGGAGTGAGATCGAGGATCTGACCGATCCGGCTGGGCGGCACCTTGAAGAACCAGACGTGCGAGACCGGGCAGGCGAGTTCGATGTGCCCGAGGCGGCTCCGCCGCACCGAGGCCTGGGTCACCTCCACGCCGCACTTGTCGCACACGACGCCGCGGTGCTTCATCCGCTTGTACTTGCCGCAGAGACACTCCCAGTCGTTCACCGGACCGAAGATCTGGGCGCAGAACAGGCCGCCCCGCTCCGGCTTGAGCGTGCGGTAGTTGATCGTCTCGGCCTTGTTGACTTCCCCGTGCGACCAGGCGCGGATCTTCTCCGGCGAAGCGATCGAGATCTTGATCGCGTCGAAGTCCGAACCGAACGCCTCGCGCTCCTCCAGTTCCGGAATCACGAATTCCCCGGGGCTCCTCTGCATGTCTGTCTCCCTTGCGGCTCGACTCGCTGGCTCAGTGCCTGGTGCGGATGAGCTCGATGTCGAGGCCGAGACTCTGGATCTCCGCCATGAGCACCTTGAACGACGCCGGCACCTCCGGCGCGTAGCTGGTGTCTCCCTTCACGATGGATTCGTACACCTTGGCCCGGCCCCGCACGTCGTCCGACTTGACCGTCAGGAGTTCCTGCAGGGTGTGCGCGGCGCCGTAGGCCTCGATGGCCCAGACCTCCATCTCCCCGAAGCGCTGTCCCCCGAACTGGGCCTTGCCACCCAGCGGCTGCTGCGTGATCAGGCTGTAGGGACCGATGCTGCGGGCATGCATCTTGTCGTCCACGAGATGGCCGAGCTTCAGCATGTAGATCTGTCCGACGGTGACCGGCTGCTCGAACGCCTCGCCGGTCCGCCCGTCGTAGAGCTCGGTCTTCCCCTCGTCGAGGACGTTCGGGCGCAGCGAACCGGTGTCCTCGCTGCGAGCGTTCGCCTCGTCGAGGAGTTCGCGGATGTCGTCCTCGCTGGCCCCGTCGAAGACGGGCGTGGCGAAGTGCTTTCCGAGAACGCTGGCGGCCCAGCCGAGGTGGGTCTCGAGCACCTGGCCGATGTTCATCCGCGAGGGAACTCCGAGCGGATTCAGGACGATGTCCACCGGGGTTCCGTCCGGAAGGAAGGGCATGTCCTCGACCGGAACGATCTTGGCGATCACGCCCTTGTTCCCGTGGCGGCCCGCCATCTTGTCGCCCACGCTCAGCTTCCGCTTCATGGCGATATAGACCTTCACCATCTTGATGACGCCCGGGGGCAGCTCGTCGCCCTGCGTGACCAGCAGCTTCTGCTCTTCGCGGCGGACCTCGAGCAGGTCGAGCTGCTCCTCGGTCTTCTCCTGGATCTCCTGGATCTCGTCGCGGATGTCGTCCTCGAGATCGGTCTCGAGAAGCGGCACGTACTCCATGCGGTTCTTGAGCACCCGCCGGGTGATCTTCGTCCCCTTGGGGAGCTCGACCTCTCCGGTGATCGGATTCATGCAGTCCTCGACCAGCCGGGCGCCGATCATCCGTCGGACGATGCGCTTGTCCGACTCGTCCTTCAGGATCCGCTCCTCGTCGGCGTGGTCGCGCTCGATGGCGGCCACGTCCTCCTCTTCGATCTGCCGGGTCCGCTCATCCCGCTCGGTGTCGTGGCGGTGGAACACGCGGACATCCACGACCACGCCCTCGACGCCCGAAGGGCACTTGAGCGACGAGTTCTTCACATCGCCCTGCTTGTCGCCGAAGATCGCCCGCAGGAGCTTCTCCTCCGGGGTGAGCTGGGCTTCCGCCTTGGGAGTCACCCGACCCACGAGAATGTCCCCCGGCGTCACCCGGGCCCCGATCGTGACGATCCCGCACTCGTCGAGGTGCCGGAGGAACGCCTCGTTGACGCCCGGCACCTCGCGAGTCACGACCTCCGGACCCAGCTTCGTGTCGCGAGCCTGGAGGGTGTGCTCCTCGATGTGGATGGACGTGTAGCTGTCGTCCTGGATCAGGCGCTCGGAGACGACGATCGCGTCCTCGAAGTTGTAGCCGCGCCACGGCATGAACGCGACGAGCACGTTCCGGCCGAGGGCCAGCTCGCCCTGGTCGGTGCACGGGCCATCCGCGATGATCTGCCCCGCCGCGACCTTGTCGCCGATCCCCACGAGCGGCTTCTGGTTGATCGAGGTGTTCTGGTTCGAGCGTCGGAACTTCTTGAGCCGGTAGATGCTGGCGCCGATCTCGGCGTCGCGGCCCTTCGCCTCGCGACGCACGATGATCCGGCGGGAGTCCACGCGGTCCACGACGCCGTCGGCCCGGCACACGACGACGGCGCCCGAATCGTGGGCCGTCACGTGCTCCATCCCGGTTCCCACGAGCGGGGCCTCGGAGCGGATGAGCGGGACCGCCTGCCGCTGCATGTTCGATCCCATGAGGGCCCGGTTCGCATCGTCGTTCTCGAGGAACGGCACCAGCGACGCGGCGACCGACACGATCTGCTTCGGCGAGACATCGATGAAGTCCACCTGATCGCGCGGCGAGGGGACGAATTCGCCCTCGTGACGGCAGTTCACCCGCTCGTCGAGGAGTTCCCCATCGGGGCCGACCCGGGCGTTCGCCTGCGCGATCGTGTAGCGCTCCTCCTCGAGCGCCGAGAGATAGAACGCGTGAGGCTCCAGCCGCGCCTGACCCCGCTTGCGGCGCAGCCGGCGGTTGGCGAGCTCGGCGTCGTTCTGCGGAAGGATGGCCTCCGTCTCGAGGGTCGTATCGCCGGCGTCGAGGACCCGCACGTAGTCCACGACCCGTCCGTTCTCCACCTTGCGGTACGGGCTCTGGATGAACCCGTAGTTGTCGATCGTGGCGTAGCACGAGAGCGAGCTGATCAGCCCGATGTTCGGACCTTCGGGGGTCTCGATGGGGCAGATCCGGCCGTAGTGGGTCGCGTGGACATCCCGCACATCGAACTTGGCGCGGTCGCGGGAGAGCCCTCCGGGGCCGAGCGCCGAGAGCCGCCGCTTGTGGGTGACTTCGGAGAGCGGGTTCGTCTGCTCCATGAACTGGGAGAGCTGGGACGCGCCGAAGAACTCGCGCACCGCCGCCGTGACCGGCTTCGCGTTGATCAGATCCCGCGGCATCGCCGTGGTCATCTCCTGATAGACGTTCATCTTCTCGCGGATCGCCCGCTCCATCCGCACCAGCCCCAGCCGGAACTGGTTCTCGAGCAGTTCGCCCACGGACCGGACCCGACGATTGCCGAGGTGATCGATGTCGTCATGGCGGTAGCCATCCTGCCCCCGGGTGAGGCGGAGCAGGTAGTCGATGACGAGGATGAAGTCTTCCTTGGCGAGAGTGGTCCGGTTCGGGTCCATCTCCCGCTCCAGCTTCGTGGAGAGCTTGCGCCGGCCGACCCGGGAGAAGTCGTACTTGTGCGGCTCGAAGAACAGATTCTTCAGCAGCGTCTGGGCGCTCTGCACCGTGGGCTGGTCGCCGGGGCGCTGCCGTCGGTACACCTCGATCAGCGCGCCCTCGACCCGCTCCGCGTTCGGCGCTTCGTCGCCCCGCTTCAGCGTGAGCGGATCCTTGAGCAGCGTGCTGGTGAGGATCGGGCCGACCGGATCGGCGCCCGGCAGGACCACGTCGAGGGGATCGCTCGCGGAGACGACCAGCCGCGACAGGGCGGCCTCCGAAAGCGCCTCCCGATTGGCGGCGGTCACCGGCGCGCCCGCGGGAATCTCCTCCCCGGTCTCCGGATCGAAGAGCGCCTCGGCCAGCACCGGGGCGCCGACCTCAGCTTCGGCTTCGGCTTCGGTCACCCGCTCCAGAGCCATTTCCGCAAGCGCTCCCCGAATCTCGCTGCGGACCACCGCGCCTGCCGCGAGCTCCTCGCCGGTCTCGGGAACGACGACCGCTTCGGTGAGCCTCGGCAGGCAGAGCTCCCGCAGGAGATCGGCGGAGATCCGGGTGTTCGCCGGGAGCTCCTCGCCGGTCTCGGGAACGACGACCGGCCTCGCCAGGCGGAACCCGCCGAGCGCGTCCGGGTGGAAGTCGAGATGCTGAACTCCCTTCCGGGTGAGCTTCCGAAGGTCGCCGCGGCTGACGCGCTTGCCGCCCGAAAGCACGACCTCGCCGTCATGCACGATGTCGCGTTCGATCCGGGCGTCGAGGAGGAGGTCCCGGAGCGTCGTGACGCGGCCCGACGGCTCCTCGACGCCCCCGGGGAGCGGTTCGTCCACCGGAAGCCGAACCGTTCCTTCCACCAGGGTCGCGGGGAGGATCGTGTAGAAGCAATCCAGGATCTCTTCCGTCCTGCCGAGCCCGAGAGCGCGCAGGAAGATCGTCGCCGGGAACTTCTTCTTGCGATCGATGCGGACCTGGAGGAGGCCCTTGTGGTCCGTCTCGAACTCGAGCCAGGAGCCCCGGTAGGGGACGATCTGGGCCTGATACGAGTCCCGGTGGTCCTTGCTCTTGTGGAAGAAGACCCCCGGCGAACGATGGAGCTGGGACACGACGACCCGCTCGCTGCCGTTGATGATGAACGTCCCGTTCCGCGTCATCAGCGGAATCGCGCCGAAGAAGACCTCTTCCTCCTTGATGTCGTGGATGGAGCGCTGGCCCGTATCGGGATCCTTGTCCCAGACCGTGAGCCGGATCTTCACCTTGAGCGGAACGGAGTAGGTCTTGCCGCGCTGCTGGCACTGCTCCACGTCGTGGTCCACCTTGAGATGGACCCGATCGCCGCAGTAGGTGCAGACCTGGTCGTCGCGGGTGAACTCGATCCCTTCGAGCTCGCCGCAGCCGCAGGCCCAGCGCCCCACCGTGTACTCGAGAAAATCGAGTTCGCAGGTTTCCCGGAAATCGTGGATCGGGAAGATGGACCGGAAGACGGCCTGGAGCCCGATCTGCTCGCGATCCTGCGACAGCAGGTCCTTCTGGAGGAATCGCTCGTAGGAACGGTGCTGAACCTGGATCAGGTCGGGCAGCGGGATGGACGAGCGGATCCGGGAGAAATCGTGTCGCTCCCGCTGCGGGCGGGTCTCTTGGGTCAGCATGGCGCGGGCCTCGCGCAGACTCCCGGCCGAACGGGAAGCAGGCGCCGGAACCGGCGCCCGGAAGTCCGACGACGGGAAGTCGTGAGCGGGAAGAGATTCCGGAGAGGAATGGAGTCAGGCCCCGAAGCCGCTGGCGCGGCTGCGAGGCGGGAGAAGGCTCGGCGGGGCCGGCGCGGGGACGATGTCCGCTGCGACCGGCTCCGGCTTCGGCGGGACGACAACAGCAACCCGCCTACTTGATCTCGATCTTCGCCCCGACCTTCTCGAATCGTTCCCTGACCTGCTCCGCCTCCTCCCTGGAAACTCCCTCCTTCACGGCCTTGGGGGCCGCCTCGACGAGTCCCTTGGCCTCGCGGAGACCCAGACTGGTGACCTCCCGCACGGCCTTGATCACCTGAACCCGCTTCGCGCCGGCGGCGAGGAGGATGACATCGAACTCCGTCTGCTCCTCGACCGCGGCCGCCTGACCGCCAGCGTCGCCGGCGACCGCCATCGGCATGGCTGCCGCCGCCGAGACTCCGAGCTCCTCTTCGAGCGTCTTGACGAGGTCGGAGAGCTCGATCACGGTGAGGCTCTTGATGTGGTCGACGACCTGCTGCTGCGTCAGCGACATGGCGGGTCTTACCTCCTGTGGATGGTCTGGGGTGCGCCGGCTGGATGGAGAAGGGGAAGCGGTCCTCTTCAGGACTCTCCACCACCCTCGGCTTGCTTCGCCTCGGCGGCCTTCAGGACGAGCACGAGCTGTCGCGGCACGCCTTCGAGGACATTCATCAGATTGCGGATCGGGGCCGCGATCAGCCCCACCACCTGCCCGCGGAGAACATCCTCTCCGGGCAGTCTGGCGAGCGCTTCGAACGCTCCCTCGTCGAGAGTGCGCTCCTGCAGGACGCCCGCCTTGAAGCGGAGCGCCTTGAAGTCGTCCGCGCTCTCGTGGATCACCCGGGCGAGCGCCGCGGGGTCGGTGTCGGACCACGCGAGGCCGGTCATGCCCACGAGGTTCTCGTCGAGGCCGGTGATTCCGACATCCCGGAACGCCCACCGCGCCGTGGAGTTCTTCACGACCCGGTAGTGGCCTCCCGCCTCCCGCACCCGGCGGCGCAGCACGGTGGCCTCGGCGACGCTCAGGCCGCGGAAATCGAACGAGAACACCGCCGCCTGCTCGCGCAGGGCGGTGGCGAGCGCCGCGGCGCTACGGACTTTCTGGGCGCGTTGCATGGTGGAAGACCTGGGGCCGGGACTCCGGGAGCGCGGGACTACCGGGTGGCGCCGACCAGAGCCGGGTTGATGGGGAGTCCGGGACTCATCGTGGAACTCAGGGCGACGCTGCGGATATAGCGTCCCTTGGCGGCGGCGGGTCGCTGCCGAATGACAGCCCCGACGAGCGCGAGGGTGTTGTCGGCGAGAGACTCCTCGGGAAAGGAGAGCTTTCCCACCGGAGCGTGGAGGTTCGAGGTCTTGTCCACGCGGTAGTTCACCTTGCCCGCCTTGATGTCGCGGACGGCGCCGGCGATGTCGAAGGTGATCGTGCCCGACTTGGGGTTGGGCATCATCCCCCGCGGTCCGAGGATGCGCCCGAGCCGGCCGACCACGCGCATCATGTCGGGCGTGGCCACGACCGCCTCGAAATCGAGGAAGCCGCCCTGGATCTGCTTCACCAGGTCCTCTCCCCCGGCCACATCGGCGCCGGCGTCCTCGGCCTCCCGCACTTTCTCGCCGGAGGCGATGACGGCGACGCGGCGCGCGATGCCGAGCCCGTGCGGGAGGACGACGGTGCCGCGGACCATCTGATCGGCGTGCCGCGGATCCACGCCGAGCCGCAGCGCGATCTCGGCGGTCTCGTCGAACCGGGCGAAACTGGCTCGCTTCAGGACGGTGAACGCCTCGGCGAGCGTGCCCGGAGCGGCGGCGGCGAGCTGTTCCTTCGCCTTCGCGTATTTCTGACCCATCTGCGAACGACCTCTCCTGTGCTCTGTGCTCGCTCCGAACCCCGGACCTACGAGACCGCGATGCCCATGCTGCGGGCGGTGCCTTCCACGATCCGTCGGGCCCCTTCCAGATCCACCGCGTTCAGATCGGGCATCTTGATCCGCGCGATTTCCTCCACCTGGGCCGGGGTCACGGTCCCCACCTGGTCCCGGTTGGGGACTCCCGAGCCCTTCGCGATGCCGGCCGCCTTCTTGAGGAGCGCCGCGGCCGGAGGCGTCTTCGTGATGAAGGTGAAGGAGCGATCCTGGAACACCGTCACGACGCACGGGATGATCATGCCGGTGTCCTTCTGCGTCCTGGCGTTGAAGGACTTGCAGAACTCGACGATGTTGATCCCGTGCTGACCGAGCGCGGGCCCCACCGGAGGGGCTGGCGTGGCCTTGCCCCCGGGGAGCTGCAGCTTCGCGATCGCGAGGACCTTCTTCATCGAGAGCCTCCCTGCGGGACGCGGTCGCCGCGCCTCATGTCTTTTCGACCTCGAGGAATTCGAGTTCCACCGGCGTGGAGCGACCGAAGATCGTCACCATGACCTTGAGGCGGCTCCGCTCCGGATCCACCGCGTCCACGACCCCCTGGAACCCGTTGAACGGACCGTGGATGATGCGCACCGACTCGCCCGCCCGGAACTTCTGCCGCATCTTGGGCGCGACCGCGGCATCCTCCATCTGGGCGCGGATGCGGGTGACGTCCTCCTCGGGCATCTGCTGCGGCTTGTGGGGCGGGACGAAGCCCATCACCTTGTCGGTGTTCTTGACCACCTGCCAGGTGTTCGGGTTCATCTCCATGTGGATCAGGACGTAGCCGGGATACACCTGCTTCGTCGTCACGACCCGCCGGCCGCCGCGCATCTCGACGACCTTTTCCGTCGGGATGAGGATCTCGCCGATCATTTCCGAGAGGCCGTAGGCCCGGGCGCGATGACGGAGGTTGTCCCGCACGCTCTCCTCGAACTTCGAGTGCGTGGAGACGATGTACCACTCGCGCGCCATCGGGGTCAGCCCTCGATCAGGCTCGTGACGAACGAGGAGATGTAGGACATCACGACATCGAGCCCGTAGAGGTAGAAGCCGAAGAAGAAGACCGTGATCAGCACGACGATCGTCGTGCCGCGGACTTCGTTCCGGGTCGGCCAGGTCACCTTGTCCACCTCGGCGCGCACATCGCCCAGAAAGCCGCGCACGGCGCCGACGCGTTCGTTCAGACTCATCTCGACGACTCCTCACGGGCGGGACGGGGCGTGGCAGGCCAGGAGGGGCTCGAACCCCCAACCCCCGGTTTTGGAGACCGGTGCTCTACCAATTGAGCTACTGGCCTTCCCGCGCCCGCGGCCTGCGCCTTCCCCACGACGCTCACCGGGTCTCCCGATGGAGGACGTGGGTGCGGCAGAAGCGGCAGTACTTCCTGAACTGCATGCGTCCCGGGTGCGAAGTGCGGTTCTTGGACGTGGTGTACGTGCTTCGAGGTCGACGGCCGGGGAACGGCCATCTGCAATCCGTCACCGTACAGCGGAGAGTGATCGTCTGCCTCTTCCTCTTGTCCTGCGGCATGTTGCACCCTCGCTGCCGGCTCGGCCGGCGTCCGTGGAGAAGCCTTCGTCCGGATGGGGCCTAGTCCAGGATCTCGGTGGTGACGCCGGAAGCGACGGTGCGCCCGCCCTCC
>JAJECB010000148.1 GCA_022822245.1 Gammaproteobacteria bacterium | reverse complement strand
TTCGCCCGGGCCCAGCGCTCGAAGTCCCCGGGTTCGTCCACGATCAGGCGCATCCCCATGAGGGCGTGCGCCGTGCCGCAGAATTCCGCGCACTGTCCGTGGTACACGCCGACCGAATCCGGCCGGAACCAGAGCTGGTTCTCGATCCCCGGCACGAGGTCCCGTTTCCCGGCCAGACGCGGCACCCAGAACGAATGCATGACGTCCGCGGATCGGAGCCGCAGGTCGACGGTGCGGCCCAGCGGGACGTGCGCCTCGTTCGCCGTCACGATGCCGAGTTCCGGATAACGGAATTCCCACCACCACTGCTTGCCGATGACCTCGATGACGAGCGCTTCCGGATCCGGCGTCGACCGGTCGATGATGAAGATGGCGCGGATGGTCGGGATCGCGATCGCCACGAGGATGAGCGCCGGGGCCAGCGTCCAGCCGACTTCGAGGAGAAGGTGGCCGTGGACCTGCTTCGGCCGCCCGTCGCCCGGGCGTTCCCGAAAACGCACGAACACGTAGATGAGGATGCCCCCCACCACGACGAACACGCCGACCGCCCACCAGAAGATCTGGTCGAAGAGCTGGTCGATGAGCGTGGCGGAGTCTGAACCGGGGTGCAGCGTGGATTGCGGATATTCGCCGCCGCAACCCTGGCTGACCAGCACCCCCAGGAATAGCACGAGCGCTGTGAGCGCGCGTCGTCTCAAGGGCGTATCTATATGTGTTTCAGGGAAATATCGAATTCAGGGCGGGCTTCGCCTCCACGGAGCCCGAGGGACTCTAGCCGCGGACGGCAAGCGGGTCAAGGAGGAGTCTTGTCCAAGGAGGAGGAGGCCCGCCCAGAGGAGGAGGCCCGCCCCTTCGACAGTGTCAAGCCCCTTCGCTGTGTCAACCGGAATCGGCTTGTCCGGTACTCTTGACAGATCCTCGGCGAAATCACGCTTGTTTTGGGTTTAATCGGGTGGCGTCCCGGCGGGCAGAAGAGCGGTTTCGTCCGCATTTCCCGCATCCCGACTCCGCAGTGGCTAGGAGCCTGCGCCGTAGAAACCGATGGTGCGGCGCCGGCCGGATGGTTATGGTGATGCCGGGTGGTGAACGGTACAGGTTCGACACGGGGAGAGGGCGATGGGGACGACGTTCCGGCCATACGATCCGGACCAGCAGTTGCTGCTGCCTCAGGATCTGAGGCAGTGGGTGCCGGCGGGGCACCTGGCGCACCACGTGAGCGATCTGGTGGACGCGGCGGATCTGTCGCCGTTCTACGCGAGGTACGAGGGGGACGGTCGCCGGCGGAGTCCGTACGAGCCTCGGATGATGGTCAAGGTGCTGGTGTACGGGTACGCGACGGGGGTGTTCTCGTCGCGGAGGCTGGCGCGGAAGCTGGAGGAGGACGTGGCGTTCCGGATGCTGGCGGCGGGGAACTTTCCGAAGCACCGGACGCTGTGCGAGTTCCGGAGGAGGAACCTGAAGGCGTTCGGGGCGTTGTTCGCCGATGTGGTGCGGCTGGCCCGGGAGCTGGGGCTGGCGGGTCTGGGCCGGGTGGCGGTGGACGGGACGAAGGTTCGGGCGAACGCGAGCAAGCGGAAGGCGATGAGCTACGGGCGGATGGGGCCGGAGGAGAAGCGCCTGGAGGCGGAGATCGCGGAGTTGCTGGCGAGGGCGGAGGCGCTCGACGCGGAGGAGGACGAGCGGCACGGACGGGACGTTCGGGGCGACGAGTTGCCCGAGGAGTTGAAGCGCCGGGAGACCCGTCTGGCGGCGATCCGGGCGGCGAAGGCGCGTCTGGAGGCGGAGGCCCGGGAGCGGGACGATGAGCGGGGGCGGAAGCCGGAGTGGGACCGCAACCCGAAGGGGGGGCAGCCGTACAAGCACGCGTACGGGGAACCGGAGGCGAAGGCTCAGACGAACTTCACGGATCCGGAGAGCCGGATCATGCGGACGAGCACCGAGGGCTACCAGCAGTGCTACAACGCGCAGGCGGTTGTCGACGGAGAGAGCCAGTTGGTGGTGGGGGCGGCGGTGACGGACAACGCGAGCGACCAGGGGCAGTTGGTGGAGCGGGTTGACGATGTGTCCGGGCGGTGCGGGGAGACGCCCGGCGAGGTGCTGGCCGACTCGGGCTACTGCAACGAGGAGGACCTGGCGGCTCTTGAGGCGCGGGGCATCGACGGCTACGTGGCCCTGGGCCGGGAGGGCAAGGGGGCCGGCAAGCCCGATCCGAAGAAGAACCCGGCGAGGGCGCGCATGGCGAAGAAGCTGGAGACTCCGGAGGGCCGGGCGGTGTACGCGAAGCGCAAGTGGATCGCCGAGGCGCCCATCGGCTGGGTCAAGGAGGCGATGGGGTTCCGGAGGTTCAGCCTCCGGGGTCTGGATAAGGTCCGCGGAGAGTGGGACCTCGTGTGCCTGACGCTCAACGTGAGGCGCCTGCACGTCCTTCGGGCGGCGTGAGGGCCCGAATGTGGGCGCCGAGGGCCCGGCGGGACACGAAAAGACGCCCGCGACCCGGCTCGAACGCCCCCTGCCGGCCCGTCTCCCCGCCCGCATCGCGCTCCCGTTCACGAAACAACGAAGACCTCAGCCTGCGGCGCCCCGCGGGCGATATCCGCGGACTGCCGCCGCGCTCCTGCGGCGCAGGCTCCTAGTCGAGAGCACGCGGGCCGAGATGGAGCGGACCGTCGAGGGTCGTCCCGGCGTCAGGGCTCCCAGGTTCAAGGATATGCGGGCCGGAGAGCGGGGCGTGTGGCTCGTTCCGGCGATCGATCCGGTTGACGACCTGTCTCTGCCCTGCGAGGAGGGTGGCCGAGCGACGGTGCTGTGGCGCGACGCATTTTGCGATGGCTATTGCGAAACGGCGAGCAATGTGCTACCCCATTCTTGCGAGCGAGTCCCGGGCAAAGGAACACGTCAGACCCGGGAGGCAAGCATGCTCCGCACTGCCAAGTGGATGCTTCGGATTGGCGTTGGAGTTGTGTCGTTGTTCGTCGTGGTAACGTTGGGCCGTGGATATTGGCTGTCATTCACGGGTGCCGATGCGGAGCTCGTCGATTACATTTCTCGTAATCTGGTGATCGTGGCAGCTGCCT
>JAJECB010000290.1 GCA_022822245.1 Gammaproteobacteria bacterium | reverse complement strand
GCTGGGTGATGCCGCCCGCCTCTCCGGCCGCCACGTCCGTGCTGCGGATCCGGTCGAGCAGGGAGGTCTTGCCGTGGTCGACGTGGCCCATGACGGTCACTACCGGCGCGCGAGCGGCGTGCTCGCCGTCCTCGGTCTGGGCGGCGGCAATGACCTCCTCCTCCAGCGCGTTCTGGTTGATCGGCCGGGCGATGTGCCCCATCTCCTCCACCACGAGGGTCGCCGTGTCCTGGTCGAGGGTCTGGTTGATGGTCATCATCGAGCCCAGGTTCATCAGGGTCTTGAGAACCTCCGCGGCCTTGATGGACATCGCGTGCGCGAGATCGCCCACGGTGATCGTCTCGGGGACGCTGACCTCCCGCACCACCGGCCCGGTCGGGCGCTCGAAGATGTGTTGGGTCTGGGTGGTGACGGTCCGGCGGAGCTGGCGCCGCGGGCGCGACCGGCGCCGGCCGCTCCGGTCGGAGCGCACGTGGAGCTCCCCGCGGTCCTTGCGACGATCGCGTTCTTCGCGTCCCTTGCGGTCACCCTTGCGAAGATCGCTCCGGCCGGGTTCACGGCCCGGGGCGCGGGCGGCCTCCTTGCGGGCGGGCCTCGGGCCCGCGTCGGACGCGGGCGAAGCCGCCTCGGCCGTCACGAGCTCTGCGGCGGGCGCCGCCTCGGCCTCGGTGGCCGCCGGCTCTACGGCCTCCTCGGGTGCGGGCGCCCGGGCCGCCTCTGCGGCCGCCGCCGCGGCCTCCGCCTCCGCCCGAGCCGCCTCCTCGCGGGCCCTCGCCTCGGCCAGCTCCCGCTCGCGCACCTCTTCGCGCTCCCGCTCCTCGCGCCGGCGCACCTCCTCCGCGGCGCGGGCCTCGTTGTCCGTGCGCAAGCGCTCGTCGAGAGTCCGCCGGTGGGCGCGCGCCTCCTCCACGAGGTCGCTCTTGGCCGCTTCCTGCTCGCGCAGCACCTCGACGGTCGGCCCGGCCGATTCGTCCGCCGGCCGGACGAAGGAGCGCGACCGGAGCACGTCGACCTTGACCGTCCTCTTGCGGGCGGCCATCCGTCCCCCCGGTCCTCTCGTCTCGCGGGGGGAGGGCGCGATGGAGATCTCGCTTACCTGGCGGCGTTTGAGAGTGATCTTCTTGCGGGGCGACCGTCCGGGGCCGTCGTCGTCCTTGCCGTGGGCGCGACGAAGGTAGGACAGGAGCCGCTCCTTGTCCTGGTCGCTCAGCACGTCGGCTTCCGCGACGTGGGGGAGCCCCGCCTCGTTGAGCTGCGACAGCAGGCGGTCGATGGGGGTGCCAACCGTCTCGGAGAACTCCTTGACGCTCACTTCGGCCATGCGCAATCCCCCCTACGCGACGTCGTCTTCGAACCAGGCGGCCCGGGCGGCCATGATGAGCTGTCCCGCGCGCTCTTCCTCGATCCCGGTCAACTCCACCAGCTCGTCGGTGGCGAGGTCGCCGAGGTCGTCCCGGGTGGCCACGCCCTGGGTGGCGAGGAGGCGAGCGAGGTCGCCGTCCATGCCCTCGAGCTCGACGAGGTCCCCGAGCTCCTCCTCGCGCGCAATCTCCTGCGTGACGAGGACGTCGCGGGCGCGGGCGCGGAGCGCGTCGACGAGCTCCTCGTCGAACTCGTCGATCTGCTGGAGCTCCTCGACCGGCACGTAGGCCACCTCCTCCACTTGGGTGAACCCCTCCTGGACCAGGATGGTGGCGACCTCCTCGTCCACGTCGAGCGAGTCCATGAACACGTGAACGATCCGGTCGGCGGCCGCCTCGGTCTTCTCCTCGGCCTCCACCTCGGTCATGACGTTGAGGTTCCAGCCGGTGAGCTGCATGGCGAGACGAACGTTCTGGCCGCCGCGTCCGATGGCCTGGGCGAGCTGGCTCTCGTCGACCGCGATGTCCATCGACCGGGCCTCTTCGTCCATCACGATGGACACCACGTCGGCCGGCGACATCGCGTTGATCACGTACTGGGCGGCGTTCTCGTCCCACGAGATGATGTCCACCCGCTCGCCGGCGAGCTCGTTGGACACCGCCTGGACGCGCGAGCCGCGCATGCCCACGCAGGCTCCGACGGGGTCGATGCGGGGATCCAGGGAGCGAACGCCGATCTTCGCGCGAAGCCCCGGGTCCCGGGCCGCGCCCATGATCTCGATGAGCCCTTCGCCGATCTCCGGCACCTCGATGCGGAACAGCTCCTTGAGGAGCTCGGGCGAGGTGCGGCTCACCTGGAGCTGGGGTCCGCGGGACTCGGGGGTCACCGCCTGGAGATAGCCCCGTACCCGGTCGCCGGGGCGAAGCGCCTCTTTCGGAATCAGCTCGTCGCGGGTGACGATCGCGTCGGCGTTTCCGCCGAGGTCCAGGATGACGTTGCTGCGGTCGAGGCGCTTCACGAACCCGGTCACGAGCTCGCCCACCCGGTCCTGGTAGGCCTCGACGATCTGGGCGCGTTCCGCCTCGCGCACCTTCTGCACGATGACCTGCTTCGCGGTCTGGGCGGCGATGCGGCCGAAGGAAACCGACATCGGCTCCCGGATGTAGTCGCCGAGCGCGATGCCGGGGTGATCGCGGGTCGCCTGGCTCAGCCTCGTGTGGCGCTCGGGATCGAACTCGAACGGCTCCTCGTCCTCTTCCACCGGCACGTCCGCGTCGTCGTCCGGCACCACCTGCCAGCGCCGGTGCGTGACGTACTCTCCGGTCATGCGATCGATGGATACCTCGACGTCGATGTCCGCCACGTGACGGCGCTTGGTCGCGCTCGCGAGGGCCGCCTCGATCGCCTCGATCACGATGCCCGCGTCGACACCCTTCTCGTTCGACACGGACTCGACGACGGCCAGGATCTCCTTCGACATCTGCTCATACCTCCGGGACGAGATTGGCCTTTCGGACCAAGTCGAGCGGAATGACCCTCTCCTCGTCGCCTTCCCGGACCACCACGTTTCCCTCGCGGCAACCGACGAGCCGGCCCTTCCAGCCGCGGCGCCCGTCCACGGGCTCGGCGGCTCGGAGCCGCACCGGATGGCCGGCGAACCGGGCGAAGTGATCCGCGGTGAGGAGGGGCCGGTCGAGCCCCGGCGACGAGACCTCGAGGTGGTAGGACTCCGGAATGGGATCCTCCACGTCGAGCACCGCTCCGATCTGCCGGCTCACCGTCTCGCAGTCCCCGACGGTGATTCCGGCGTCGCAGTCGATGAAGACGCGCAGTACCGAACCGTAACCGGCGCCATCCACCTCGACCCCCACGAGCTCGTAGCCGAGCCCGGAGATCGAGGGCTCCAGAAGATCGCAGATCCGCCGCTCCCGGGATGACATCATTGCCGTTGCCACGCTCCTCCGCGCGAACCGTCCACAAACAAAAAGTGGGCGAACCGCCCACTTCCCTCGCGCGCCGCCTGGCTGGCAGCGCCACCCTTCGTTCCTCGCGGGACGCCGCCTTGCCTCGCCGGGCGCACGGCGCACCGGACGGGACACTTCCCGCCTGGACGCGGAGTCTAGTCCCGGCGGGGCGTCGAATCAACTGATTTGGCCCCCTTCGGACCCCGGTCCGGATCCCGGACGGGGCGGTCTCCGGGTTCCGGCGGCCTGTGGAGGCCGCCCCCGTTGGTCCGGGCGCCGGCCCTCAGGCGCCTCCGTCGTCCCGTGCCGCGGACCGCCCCGCGATGCGGCCGAACACCGCCCCGGACACGAGCCCGGTTCCCCCCGGGTAGTTGAAGTGGAAGAGCCCCCCGACCATCTCGCCGCAGGTGTAGAGCCCCGGGATCGGACGCCAGTCCGTGCCGAGCACCCGGGCCTGCTCGTCGATTGCGAGCCCCCCGAACGTGAAGGTGATCCCGCCGGTGGCGGAGTACGCGGCGAAGGGCGGGTCGTCGAGCCGGAGGGCCCAGTTCGACTTGGGGGGGGCGATTCCGGTCGTCGCGAGTCCGTCGAGGGTGGTCGGGTCGAAGCCGGCGGGGTCGCACGCCGCTTCGTTGTACGCCTCGAGAGTACGGAGCGCCTGGCGCCGGTCGTCGATCTCGAGCTGGCCGACCAGCTCCTCGAGGGTGTCGGCGGTGATCGGATCGCTCGTCCGGTAGCGGGGCTCCAGGAGGTGCATCGTCTTCTGGTCGAATATCTGCCACGCGAGCGACCCCGGCTGGCGAAGAATCTCTCCCCCGTACTTCGCATAGGTGTAGAGCCCGAGGTCCTCGCCCTCGTCCACGAACCGCCTTCCCGAGCGGTTCAGCATCACGCCGAACGGATAGGAGAGCCGGTTGCTCTTGTCGGTGCGCTTGCGATCGGCGAAGTCCGGCCACTCGTTGCTGATCGGGGTCGAATGCCGCCCGCTCCACTGCCCGCGCGCAAGCGCCCCCGCCTCGAGCGCCATGCGAAGCCCGTCGCCCTGGTTGTGGGCCGTGCCCCGGACCTTGGCGTGGTCCCAGGGCGAGCCGAGGTACCGGGCGCGCCACTCGGCGTTCGCCTCGAACCCGCCGCAGGCAAGGACGACGGCTCGTGCGCTCAGCTCCTCGATGCCGGCGGGAGTCCTCGCCTCGACGCCGGCGACTCGGCCGCGGCGGTCCCGGACGAGGGCGAGCGCCCCGGTCCCGTAGCGGATCTCGATGCCGTTCGCCTCGGTCCGCGCGAACCAGTGCCGGGAGAGGCCCACTCCCTCCTGGCGGGCGCGGACGATGGCGCCCTTCTGAAACTTGATGCGATTGCCGACCCGGATGCCGGCGAGGGTGACCGCCGCCTCCATCGGGATCCCGGCCGTCTCGTGCATCCAGACAATCGTCTCGTAGGATTTACCGATGAGGATCCGGGCGAGGGCCGGGTCCGCCCGGTCCGCGGTCACCCGCTTGAGGTCCGACCGGAAGTCCTCCTCGGTGTAGGGCTCGACGTTGTCGAAGAAGCCGGGAACCCGATCCTCGACGTCCGGCAGCAGCCGCTCGAGGGCGCGCGGCGCTCCGAACGCGATCCGGAGCAGCCCTCCGCTGAAATAGGTGTTGCCGCCCCGTTCGGGCTCCGGCGCCTTCTCGAGCACCACCACCCGTTCCGCGCCTTCCTCGCGGGCGGAGTTGGCGGCGGCGAGGGCGGCGTTCCCCGCCCCCACCACGATCACGTCAAAGTCGGGCATCGCGAACCGGTCTCCATGGCTTTGTCCTCCTCTCTACTCTACAGGCAGGAGCGCTCGGGCCGAATCACGGCGGGATTCCCGAGGACCGCAACTCCTGAGAAAATGCGCGCGAAACGCTCGCCGGAACGTCCCGAGGTGGCTCGGGACCCGTCGGCCGGAGAACTCCCATGACCCGGAACGCGCACGACGACCAGATCCCTCGGGAGGTCGACCCCGGCACGGGGCTGCCGGTCGGTCCCCGGCTCGCGGACCCGGGGCCCGCACGGCCGCCCGAGCGCATCGTGCTCGAGGGACGCTACGCGCGGCTCGAGCCCCTCGACCCCGTCCGCCATCGCGACGACCTCCACGCGGCCTCGACGCCGCCCGACGCCGATGCGCGGTTCCGCTACCTCTTCGAGCCCCCCCCCGACTCGCTCGAGATCTTCGATTCGTGGCTCGCGGGCGCCGCGGAATCGCCGGACCCGCTCTACTTCGCGGTGATCGAACGGGCCACCGGACGGGTCGAGGGCCGGCAGACCCTGATGCGTATCGCCCCGGCCCACCGGTGCATCGAGATCGGGAACATCTACTGGGGGCCCCGGATTGCGGGCACCCGAGTCGCGACCGAGGCGATGTATCTCTTCACCGCGTACGTCCTGGAGACCCTTGGCTACCGGCGCTTCGAGTGGAAGTGCGACGCCCTCAACGCCCCGTCGCGCCGAGCCGCGCTTCGTTTCGGCTTCACCTGGGAAGGACACTTCCGGCGGGCGGTCATCGTCCGCGGGCGCACGCGCGACACCGCCTGGTACGCGATGATCGACGAGGAGTGGCCGGCCCTCAAGGATGCCTACGAGCGATGGCTCGCGCCGGAGAACTTCGATGCGGAGGGACGGCAGAAGACCCGGCTGAGCGATCTCACCGCGGCCGCCCTCGCGGGGTGAGCCGCCGCGGCCCGGTCCCGCGTCCCGCCGGTGCGCCTTCGTTCAAGGCCTCCGGTCAGCCGAGCCGCAAGCGCGTCAGCTCCTCGGTCGCGGCGCGGGCGAGGTCGGTGATGCCGGCCCAGTCGGCCGCCGCGACGCGTCCCGCCGGTGCGATCCAGGAACCGCCGACGCAGGCGACGTTGGCCAGGGCCAGGTAGTCGCCCGCGTTGTCGCCGGTCACGCCGCCGGTCGGGCAGAAACGGAGGTCGGGCAACGGCGCCTGCCACGCCTTGAGCGTCGCGGCGCCGCCGGCGGCCTCGGCGGGGAAGAACTTCACGACGTCGAAGCCGCGTTCGGCGAGCGCCATCGCCTCCGACACCGTCGCCGCGCCGGGGAGGAACGCAAGACCGCTCTCCGCGACGGCGTCGGCGAGACGGGCGGTGGTGCCCGGGCTGACGCCGAAGGCGGCTCCGGCGCCAATCGCCGCGGCAAGCTGGCCGGCGTCGCGGATCGTGCCCGCGCCGACCGTCGCCGCCGGGCACGTCCGCACGATCTCGGCGATCGCCTCGAGCGCCGCCGGCGTGCGCAGGGTCACCTCGAGCACGGTGACGCCGCCCGCGAGGAGCGCCTCCGCCAACGGCGCCGCGTGTGCGGGATCGGCGATCGTCAGCACCGGGATCAGCGGCCCGCGGGTCGCGATGTCGCGTGCCGACCTCATGCGAGGATCTCGCCGGCGACCGAATCGAACGCCGCTCGCGGCACGATTGCACCGTGATGCCCGACGATCGCGCGCGCCAACGCGTGCCCCGCCGCCGCCGCGGCGGCGCGATCCCGCCCGGTGAGCCGTGCCGCGATATAGCCCGCGTTGAATCCGTCTCCGGCGCCGGTCGTGTCGATGACCGAAGCGGCCGCGGGGTAGTCCCCCGCATCGCCGATCCGCGGCCACAGGACAGGCCCGGCAGCGCCCTGCTTGACGGCGACTTCCGCCGCACCGAGCGCGGCGAGTCGCGGGCCGGGATCGCACCCGGGATGGAGCGCCGCCTCGTCGTCGGCCGAGGGCAGCGCGATCGTCGAATGCGCCCACATCGGGTCCATTGCCGCGCGCGCGGCGGCCGGGTCCGGCCAGAGCACCGGCCGGTAGTTGCCGTCGAAGGCGACGACCCCGCCCCGCGCGCGCAATGCCCTCGCGCGCTCGATGAGCCCCTCCCGGGCCGCCGGGGCAAGGACGGCGAGAGTGACGCCCGACAAGTAGATCGCGTCGAAGCCGGCAAGCTCGTGAAGCTCGGGTCCGGGACCGGCAAACAGGGTGCGGGCCGCGCTCTCGCCGCGCCAGTAGCGGAAGAAGCGCTCGCCGTCCGTGTCGGTTTCGATTGCGTAGAGGCCCGGCAGGCGGTCGGCGCGGCGGCCGACGAAGCGGCAGTCGATGCCTTCGTCCTCCCACTCCGCGACCATGCGGTCCGAGAACCCGTCGGTGCCGACGACGCTGAAAAAGCAGATCTCGATCTCACGGTCGCGCAGCAGCCGCGCCAGGTAGACCGCGGTGTTCAACACGTCGCCGGCGAACCCGACGCGCGCGGCGCCGGTTGCCGGATCCCAACCCGAAAGCTCGATCATGCACTCGCCGATACAGGCGATGCGCCGGACCCGATTCATGCCCACGCCGCCCCGCGCCGGCATCTCAGTCGCGCTTGATGACGCCGCTCGAGGCGAAGCCACCATCCACCGGCAGGGTGATTCCGGTGATGTAGCTCGACGCCGGCAGGGCCAGACAGACGGCCGCCGACGCCACCTCTTCCGGGACGCCGTAGCGGCCCATCGGAATCGCCCGCAGATAGGCGCGGCGCGTTTCCGCGTCGTGCATCCTCTTGACCAGCGCGGTGTCGATGGCCCCCGGCGCGAGCGTGTTGACGGTAACCCCGTGTCTCGCCCACTCCAGCGCCATGACGCGGGTCATCGCCGCGACGCCTCCCTTCGAAGCGCCATAGGCCGTGCGTCCGGTGCCGCCACGCTCTCCCGCCACCGAGGCCATGGACACGATGCGGCCGTACCCCGCCTCGACCATGACCGCCCCCGCCGCCTGCATGACGAGGAAGGTGCCGGTGAGGTTGACGGCGAGAATCCGGTCCCATTCTTCGCGCGTGGTGTCGAGCGCATGCCTCTCCATGCCGATGCCGGCGAAGTGCATCAGGATCTCGATCGATCCGAACCGGTTGACGGCTGCTTCGACCAGGGCATCCACATCGTTCGCGTCGGCCACGTCGGCCCTCACGAACCGGGCATCGGCTCCGTCGGCCCTCAGACCTTCGGCGACCCGCGCGCCCGCCTCCTCGTCGATGTCGGCGACCACGACGTTCGCTCCGCACCCGGTGAGCGCCCGCCCGGTGGCGAGGCCGATGCCGCTGGCGCCACCGGTCACGATGGCCGTGTGTCCCTCGAGAGAAAACATGCCGGTTCCTCCACCCAACGCTTCCGTCAGATTACCCCGAGATCGCACCCGACCTCGACGAACGCGGCGATCGCGCGGTCCAGCTCCTCCACGCCGTGAGCCGCCGACATCTGGCGAGGATTATCCGGGATTGCGGGTGCGTCCGGCACCATCGCATCGTCGGGCTGCGGACCCTCGCGGATTCATTCGGACAGACAGGCACGGCAGCGCTCGAACCGGACTTCGCGACCAAGGCCGACATGGCCGCGAGCGAATCGCGCATCAAGGCCGTCGTGGGCGCGCTCGAGACGCGCATCGTCGACATGCGCCCGAACTCTGCGACGCCACACCGGAGGACGGTTGCGCCCTCGCCCGCGATGGCCGAACATGCGAGGCGCAGCCAAGGAGCCCGGATCATGCCTCCGGACACCCTCACCATCATCGGCTCCGTGATCGGAACTGGCCTCGCGGTCGGCATCAGCCTCGCCGTGCTCATCCTCCGATCGACGTCTCGGCTGGACGCGGACCGACGCGAAGTGCAGCGCCGCTTCGATACCGCGATGGACACTTTCCGCACCGAAATGCAGCGCCTCGCCGAGTGGCAATCGCACGTCGAAGGCCGCCTCGACGAACGCGGGGGCGCCGCCGCCGACTGATCGTAAGCGGTACGAACGGCCCACGTTGCCAACGGGTGGCCCGGGGTGCAGTCAGCTTGACGGCGAGGCGAAGTTCCAGGGCAACAGCTCGCGGATGCGCGCTTGCGGGTGACCGGCGGCGATCTTCTCCAGCGTGCTGTTGAGCCAGGCGTAGGGCTCGACGCCATTCATCTTGCAGGTCTCGATGAGTGAGGCGATACAGCCCCATGCGCTGGCGCCTTCGTCGTGGCCGGCGAACAGGGCGTTCTTCGCGGTGAGCTTGATCGGGCGGATTCGATTCTCGACGAAGTTCGAGTCCATCTCGACGCGCCCGTCATACAGAAACACGAGTAGCCCGTCCCACTGGTTGGCGATATAGGTGAGCTTCTCGCCCAGGCGCGAGCGCGGCGAGACGCGCGAGCGCTGCTCGTCGAGCCATACGCCGAAGGCGTTGACCAGCGGCGCGGACTCGGTCCATCGTACGAACTGGCGCGTCGCCGGCGGCTCGCCCCGGATCTTGTCCTCGATCTTGTACAGCTGCGCGATGCGCTTCAGTCCGGCCATCGCGATCGGCGAGCCGTTGCTGTCGAACATCTCCTTGAGCCCCCGCCTTGCGTGGACCCAACATGCCGCCAGCGTCAGCGCCCCGCCCGGGCGGTCCGACCGGGCCAGCCGGTTGTGGCCGGAGTAGCCGTCGACCTGCACCGTTCCCTGGAAGCCGTCGAGCAGCTTCTCGCCATACTTGCCGCTACGGCTGGGCGCATAGTCATACACCACGCCCGGCGGGTCCGGCCCGCACCACCCCCGCTCGTCGCGCGCCATCGTCCACATGTAGCCGGTCTTGGTCTTGCCCCGGCCCGGGTCGAGCACCCGCACCGTGGTCTCGTCCAGCCCGAGATGGTTCGACGTCTTGAGCTGCGCCTTCAGGCACTCGAACACGGGCCGCAGGTGGAACGACGCCTTGCCGACCCACCCGGCCAGTGTCGAGCGGTGCAGGTCGAGCCCGGAACGGGCGTAGATCTGCGATTGGCGGTAAAATGTTGCGCACCCGATTATGTTGCGGAGGCGCAGGGTCTTCCTGACCTGCGGACGTTTCCCAGCAATCTCCGCAACATAATCTTCCGAACCGCGGCTGTTGGCACGATCCGGTCTCCTACACCAGGAGACAGGTTCATGTTCGAGCTTCTTTTCACTCGTCCGTCAGTGATCGCGCGGTATCGTTGCGCACCATTACTCAATGAGCGGCTCGCCTATCTCGCCCGTTGTGAGCAAGTCGGCATCAAGCCCTCAACGCTACGCAGGATTGCCTCCCATCAACTGAACCTCGTGCGGACCCTCGATTTGCGGGACGACGAGGGCCTGAACCCGGGCAAGATTGCGGCCGGAGTCAGGCAGTGGTCGTTGCCTGAGGAGCGCCTATCACAACCTCGTGCGCGGCGGCGATTCTTCAGCGACGCGGAACGCTGGTTGCGATTTCTCGGCTGGCTCGAGGAACCCGAGGTCGCGTGCCACACCCATGCGCGCGAGGTCACGGCCTTTGCGGCACGGATGTCCGGCGAGCGCGGGTGGTCCGATGCCACGGTCGAGGGCTGCTGCGCAACGCTCAATCACTTCTTCGTCTGGCTGGACGAGAGGGGTGTCGATCTGGCGTCGGTCGGGATCACCATGATCGATGAGGTCATCGCGCGCTATCGCGCCCGCGGCTACAGTCGGTCCACGATCCATCTGTATGCGCAGCAACTTCGCGCCTTCTTCCGGTTTGCCGAACAGCAGGGCTGGTGCACGCCGGGCTTGGCCGGCGGGATCTTGCCGCCACAACGCCATTGCGGCGAGACGATTCCGAAGGGATTGAATCGCAGCGAAGTCATCCGGCTGCTTGCCACCACCGAGGGCGGCCGTCCATTCGACATACGTGCCCGCGCTGTCGTGATGCTGCTGATCACCTACGGCCTACGCGCCGGTGAGGTCAGCGGCCTTCAGCTCGACGACCTGGACTGGGAGCGGGAGAGGTTGCAGGTGCGTTGTCCGAAGCCCGGACGCACGCACGTGTACCCACTCTCACCCGGTGTCGGGCAGACAATCCTGCGCTATCTGCGTGAGGTTCGTCCCGTGTGTCGCGAGCGCAGGCTATTCCTCACGTTGAAGGCTCCGATCAGACCGCTGACCCGGGGCGTCATCAAGTGCATCGTTTCTATCCGCCTTCAGCGCTTGGGCATCACCGGCAAGCGTCGCGGTCCGCATGCACTGCGCCACGCCGCCGCCCAGCATCTTCTCGACCAGGGCCTGTCGATGAAGGCGGTCGGCGACTACCTCGGGCATCGCAGCGTCGCCGCCACCTCCGTGTATGCCAAGGTGCAGCTCGGAGCCCTTCGCGAGGTCGCCGACATCGATCTGGAGGGCTTGGCATGACTCTCCGAGACGCAATCGACGACTATGTCGCGTGGCGACGGGACCATGGTGCACGGTTCCTCACCAGTGCACGCGTGTTGTATCGGTTCTGCAAGCGTGTTCCCCACCACATGGACTGCGATGCGGTGACGGAGCGCGATGTCCGTCAGTTCCTTGCCGGCAATGGTCCGCTCACCCGATACCGGGCCAACAAGTACGGTGCCCTCGCAGGGTTCTATCGCTACGCGATCAGTCGCGGCTACGCGACACGGTCGCCGCTGCCACCAGCGCACGAAGAGCCGAGAGAGCCGTCTTCGGCGCCCTCTCACATCTACTCGCGCGATGAACTCAAGCGCCTGTTCGAGGCCATCGACACCAGCCGCAGGCATACCTCCCGGCTCGATGGCGACACCCTCCGTACGCTGCTCCTGCTCCTGTACGGAGCCGCTCTGCGCACCAGCGAGGCGCTCCACCTGTCCATGCGCGATGTCGATCTGGCGGATGCCGTGCTGACGGTGCGCAACACCAAGTTCTTCAAGAGTCGTCTCGTTCCCGTTGCGCCCCGACTCGCCGAGGTCCTGCGGGCCTATGCCGAACGACGTTGCGAGCGTCCACTACCCAACGGTATGGAGTCCACCTTCCTGGCAAGTCGGGATGGAACTGCGGTGAGGAAGCACAATGTCGACCATGCGTTTGCCAAGCTGCTCAAGGCCGCCGGAATCGTTGGCAAGGATGACGGACGGCGCGCCCCGTGCTTGCATGCGTTGCGACACACCGCGGCCGTACATCGGCTGACATCCTGGTACCGCGCCGGCGCTGATGTACAGCGGCTGCTACCGGCGCTCTCGACGTACCTCGGCCATGCCAATCTCAGCGGCACGAGCGTCTACCTGTCGATGACGCCGGAACTTCTGCACGAAGCGTCGGTTCGCTTCGACCGCTACGTCAATGGAGGAGACCATGCGTGATCCCCGCACACTCGGTCCCTGGCTCCGACGCTTCCTGGCCGAATACATCGTCACCGAGCGCCGTCTCGCGTGCAATACGCAGAAGAGCTACCGCGACAGCTTTGCCCTGTTGCTCCCGTTCGTCAGCGCCAAGGCCCGTAAACCGGTCGACCGGCTGGCCGTCGAGGATCTCGCGCCGTCGCGGGTGTTGCAGTTCCTTGCCCACCTTGAGGAGGAACGCGGCTGCTCGGTGCAGACCCGCAACCAACGCCTGGCGGCGCTACGCTCCTTCGCTCGCTTCGTCGCAAGCCGCGACCCGACCCATCTCGACTGGTGCGCGCAGATCCGCGCCATTGCAACCAAGAAAGCCATGCCGCGTCCGATCTCCTGGATCACCCGCAACGAGATGGAGGCTCTGCTCGCGGTTCCCGACCGCCACACGCCACGGGGCCGAGCCGAACACGCCCTGCTGCTGTTCCTCTACAACACCGGGGCTCGGGTCTCGGAGGCGATACAACTGCACGTCGGTGACCTCGAACTCGGCCGGCGCGATGCCGGCTATGTGCTCGTTACCCTCTACGGCAAGGGAGGCAAGACCCGTCAATGTCCGCTGTGGCCACGCACCGGGAACGCCCTTGTTGTTTCGCGCTTTCTCTCGTGGAATCCCCCGATGATTTGGCCGGATTGTTCCGGTGACGGACTGCCTGGGATGACGGAGCAATCCGGGCACCTTGCGGTGGCGATGGAGGTTGCAGCTACCGCGGTTGTGTAGATGGCTGAGGTCGTTGGCCCCCGACGCCGGGCTGGACGATAGCCATCGGAAGCAAGCTCTTCACAAGGACCGGGGGACAGGGGCCCCCGGAGGGTGGTTGTGGACCTCCGGCTCGCGGGTCGGAGCCATCCGGAGGTGGCCTGGGTCGTTTGCAGCCGCGCGGTGCGCGGGACGCCTCCCCGTCACGCTTGGCGCCGCGGCGGGCGCGTCGTAGTGTGGGCGCTCGTTGGGAACCAAAGGAGAAGGCCCGCGCGGGGGAGCCACCCCGCCGGGCCACGGCCGGTTGCAGCTTCGCTACCAGACGGGGCTCACCGGCGAGCAATACGTTAGAGCCAGGGCGTGGCGCGATGCAAGGCTTTCGCGCTGTCCGAACCACCCGCACGGGGGATGTTCGCTGGCCCGCCACGGCACCTACGCGCGCAAGATTCCGCGCGGGACGAAGATCGCTCGCTGGTACTGCCCGCAGAGCCACACCACCTTCAGCCTGCTGCCCGATTGTCTGGCGGCGCGGCTGCCCGGCACCCTCGACGAGCTCGAAGCGGTGGTGGTCCACGCCGAGCAGGCCCCGAGCCTGGTCGCGGCGGGCGATGCGTTGCGCCGCGATGCGGTCGAGCTCCCGGGGGCGATGCGCTGGGTGGAGCGTCGGGTGCGTCTCGTCCATCACGTCCTTGGCATCGTCATCGGGCTGCTCCCCGAGCAGCTCGCCCGGTGCGTCGCCGAGATGGGGGCGGTGCGCACGCGGCTGCAGAGCGAGACCGCGCTCAGGGCGCTTCGCACCCTCGTTGCCGAGCAACTCCCCGTGCTGCCCGCACCGTTGGGGTTCCAACCCCACCGTCTCGGCCCGAGGAATCGCCTTGGAGCGCGCCAACACAAGATGGGGCCTGATCCGCCGCCGGCGCTTGCGTAGCGTCCCGGTCTCCGGGGC
>JAJECB010000371.1 GCA_022822245.1 Gammaproteobacteria bacterium | reverse complement strand
CTACTTCATCGCCGGCATGACGATGGGCGCCGTCAAGGGCTGAGCTGACCCGGCGGCGGCAGAGGGGGCGGCGCCGACCGAGGGCGAGCGGTCGAAGGAGACGGCTCCGGCGATCACAGGGCGCACGCGGGGCGGGAGCGCCTTCCGGCATCCCGTGCGGGTCAGCCCCCGGCGATGGTGCGCGGGGCGGGCTCGAGGGCGGGGTAGGGGACGAGGTACGCGGTGCCGCCGCAGTCCACTCGGGCGCGCTTGGGGTTCATGCGGACGATGACTCCCGTCCGGAGCTGCCCGCCCCGGGTCCGGAAGCTCACCTCCATGCCGGCCCGGAACCTCGCCTTCGCTGCCTCCCGGCCCGCGCGGGCGTCCTCGCCCTCCTCCGCCCGCGCCTTCGGGGTCGCCCCGAGCCGCCTCGCGACCGCCTTCCACGCGGGACCGTGCCTCGCCTTCGCTCCCGCCAGCGCGTGCGCGATCTCGTGGAGGATCGTGTCCGTCACGTCCCGCGGATCGGCGTTCACCGCGTGACGGCGGCTGAGCCGGATGAGACGTTCGCGCTCCCGGCACTCCCCGAGCCGGCCCCGGGCGGCGCTGTAGCGGAACGTCCATTCGTGAAGCCCGTGCTCGTCCATCAGCGCGCGCGCCTCGCGGGCGACCTCGACGAGGCGCTCCTCTTTACCGCCCCCGCGCGACTCCTCCAGGTGGTCCAGCAGGCGGTACGGCACGTTCCACGCCCCGTCCTCGCACCGCACCCGGGCCCGCTTGGGGTTGAGCTTCTCGATGACGCCCGTCTTCCGCGACCCGTCCCTCGCCGCGAAGCGCACCGCGTCTCCGGTCTCGAACCGCGCCTGCGCGCGATCGAGGTCCGTCACCAGCTCCCGGGGCGGCGGGCGTCCGTCCCCGGTAGTACTTTCCCTGCGGGTGCGCATCCCGAATCGCGGTACGAACAGGCCATCCGTAGAGGCCGGGGCGCCGGACCGGGGCGAATCACGAGATCCCCCATCGGGTTCGCCGGCCAGCACGCTACCGCACCAGGCGGGTGTGCGGGAAGGCGGCGTACCAGCCGAACCAGAAGGCGCGTTGCGCCGGGATGCGGGGAAGCGTGCGGCCGTCCTCGGCGGTGAGGGATTGCTCGCTCATCGTCCACGTCCGGCCGGCGCGGTCCCGCGCGCTCCGGTCTCCGTCGTACTCGGTGAACGTCACGTCCTCGCTCGCGTAGGCGCGGTTGGCGCCCGACGGATCGGTGAGCACCACGAACGCGGTGCCTTCGATGGCGTCGTGATGGACGGGATTCGCGGCGAGGAAGTCGGCCGATATCGCGAGGGGCCGATCGCGATGCTCGGCGAGCAGCACCGTGAACACCTCGTCCTTGTTCTTGAGCCGCGTGTCGACGAGCGGGACCTGGAACATGAGCTCGTCCGTCGCGAAGTAGTCGTGGTAGGCCGCCCCTTCGGCGTAGTTGCGCTCGTGGCCGGTCTCGAGCGAGAGCACCCGGGTGCCGGGATGGCGCCGCCGCCACTCACCCCAAGTGGTCGTCACCACGCTGCCGCGCTCGAGCGCGATGCCCTTCCCGACGAGCGGCCCCATGACCGGCGCGCCGCGCATCGTGCTCCACAGCGACTGGGTGGCCTGGTCGTACATGAGCTTGTTCGAGCGGTAGAGGAAGCCGCTCGTACCGAGCGCGTGATTCACGCCGTCGTGCTCGGTACGGTAGAGGATGACGGTGCCGCAGAGGGTGCAGTACACACCCGCGACCGGCACCCCGCCGACGGTGTCGACGAACATCTCGTGCCAGGCGAGGATGCGCTTGGGGTAGGCGCGGGCATCTTCGTTGACCGAGATGCCGAACACCACGTTGTCGTCCTCGAGGTAGTTGGCGTCGCCGGCGGCGATCATCTTCGGGTTTCGCAGCGGCGGAATGCCGTCCTGCCGGACGCCGCCCCAGACGATCTCGTCGAGCCGGATGAGCGGCTCGCCCGCCCCGTCGAAGTACGCCGCGAATCGCGGGTCGATGAGGCTGTAGAGGGCGCCCTTGAAGGCCGCGTAGCGCGGGTGCCGCACCTCGGGGGCATTCCACATCGCGCGCTGCCACCCGGTGAGGTCGTAGCCGTGCTCGCCGCCCATCTCGGTCTCCATGATCCGCATGAAGACGGCGGCGACCCCCTGGTTGCGGCTGAGGCGCATCACCTCGAGGGCCATGGGGAGGTACGACGGCTCCCACGTCGACTCGACGAGCGCCATGGCGCTCGCGAGCTCGGCCTCTTCGCCGACCAGCAGGGTGAGGAATGCCCGAGAGACGGCGCGGTCGACATCGACGGCCTCGGCCCGCGGCTGGAGGACGGCCGCTGCCAGCATCAGGAAGAGGCCGAACGCGATGGCGGGGGAGCGGATGGCAGGCATCGGAGTTCTCCTCGGGGCTCGGGGCTCGGCCGCTCGACACCGTACCAAGACCGGGCCGTCCGCACATCTTCGCTTTCCACCCTCCGGCTCGCCTGTCGTGGCAGCGGCGGGCTCGGCGCCTTCGCGGCAACGGACCCGGAGAGGGCAGGTCGCAGCCGGGATACGGGCGGGGCACATCCCCGCCCGGCCCGCGTCACGACGGATAGACCTCGCGGCGCAGGGCCTCGGCGATCGAGCCCACCACGGGGCCGAACGCCCTCGGCCGCGTGAGATCGGGCACGATCCCGCGGACGACGGCCTCGAGCCCGGCAAGGCGCGCCGGAACCGGGCGGCCGGTGACGTCGAAGGCGCGAAGGGCGATCGGCACGAGGCTCGCGAGCGCCATGTCGAGACACCGGCCGGCGCGGTCGTGCTTGGACCAGGCCAGGAACACCGGGCTCGCCACGTCGTTCTGGCCGAACCCTCCCGACTCACTGCCGGGGAGCAGCGTCGCCTGGGCGTAGAGACGGGCTTCCTCCTCGTAGCCGGTCTGGGCCATCGGGAGACATCCCAAGTAGGCGCGGAGGGCCTCGTCATCGGCTTCGGGGGCCATCAACTGATCGGGGAGCAACGAGACGGCGCCGTCCAGCAGCTTCGCACCCTGGCGCTCGGCGAGCACGCAGAGATTGGCGCACGCGGCGGTCAGGGCGTCCATGGCGAGCACCGCGTGCGGGTTGTGGTAGCCGCCGGTCGAGACGAACCGGCCGAAGGGATGATCCTCGTCCGCATCGTCGACCCAGACCGGGTTGTCGGTCACCGCCTGAAGCGACTCCTCGGCGACCTCGGCGGCCATGGTCGCCGCACGCCGGGCCTGGCCCAGCATCCGCGGAGCGATGCGGAAGCTGACGGGAGCCTGGTAGGGGCGCCGGCTGCCGCCGTGACCGCCGCCCACCAGCTCGCGCAGCCGATCGAGCGCCCAGCGGTCGTGGGGATTGTTCCAGTACGCGCCGAGCGCGGCGTCGAGATGACCAAGCGGCGCGTTGAACGCCTCGAAGGCAAGGGCAAGGACCTTCGCCGCGACATCGAGCCGCTTCTCGGCGACGAGCGCGGCATCGGTGACGAGGCCGGTGGCCGACGGCGACCCGTTGACGAGGCACAGCATGTCCTTGAGCGCCGGGTTCGCCTTCTCGGCAAGCTCGGTGAAGAGGTGGCTCAGGGAAAGGATCTCGCCCGCTCCGCCCTGCCCCTTCGCGGGGACCGCCGGCAACGCACCCTCTCCCAGCATGGCCGCAACCCCCCGGGCGATCCGCGGCGACACCGCGGCGTGGCCCTCCACGAAGTTGGTCAACCGCGCGAGGACGATCGCCCGCACGACGCGTTCGGGCAGGGGGTCTCCCCAAGAGGTCGCGGCGCGGGCCGGCGACATGCCGGCCCACTGCTCGCGCTGCTCAGGCGTGAGCTTTCTCCGGGCGAGCCGGCCGAGACCCGTGGTCACGCCATAGATCGTGCTCTCCGGGTCATGATCGAGAATGCGTTCCAGCCGCGACCGGCCCTCGGCCATGGCCGCGAGCGCCCTCGCCCCGAGCTCGACGTCCTCGCCCTGCCAGGCCACCCGCCGGGCCGCTTCGAGCGTGAGGTCGGCGCGGGTTTCCACGAGCACCGTCATGTTCCTGTACCTCGCCTGCCGGGGTTCGCGCGATTCCCCCGGCGAAATTGGAGTCTGAGCAGGGTTTCCCGTTTCTCACCCGGCTCGCTCCGCCGTGCCGCAAACCCCACTCCGACCCCTGTTTCGTCCCTGTGTCTTGATTGCCGCGGTTCGTTCGCGCGATTCCCCGGAAGTTCACCCCGCGATGCCGCTCAATCGTAGCTTGCGCGCAACTTGCCGATCGGGGGATTGCCGGCCTCCGCTTCGGGCCTCGCGAGGGTCATGTCGACCAGCAGGTAGCCGTCCCGCATCACCGACTCGTCCGCCCTCCCGAGCGCTCGGGTCGCCCGAAGAATGTCCGCGTGCTCCGGCGCCCCCAACGGCTTTCGGTAGCGCACGGGCTCGGTCCCGACGCTCTCGGCGCGGTAGCCCCGCGCTGCCCACAGCCGGTCCAGTCCGGTCCAGTCCGTGTCGGGGCGGGGGCCGTACAGAAACCAGGGCGGCCGATCGCCGCTCCAGTCCAGGACGCGCTCGAAGGCAGCCGGGAGCAGCTCACCGAGGGACCCGCTCTCGACCACCAGGTCCACCCCGCGAAGAAACCGCCCGAGCGCCTCGCTCGGGGGATGGTCGACCAGGTTCGCGGGGAAGATCCGATCGACGAACCCCATGGCTTCGGCGTACTCGAGTGCGGTCCCGGCGATGTCGGTGCCCCCGATCTCGAACCCCCGGGACCCCACGTGCCGGGCCGCGAAGAATTCGGCGTCCGCCACCCAGCTCGTCCGGCCATCGCCCGGTTGCCACCGCCGATCGGCGTACCGGGCGTAGAGCTCCCGCATGGAGATGCGATGGCGAAGCAGCGCCCCGACGGCGCCGTAGCCGCAGGCGAAGTCGAGCACCCGCAACGTGTCGCCCGCGTCCCGGGCGGCGCACACCGAACGATGGACGGCCTTCAACGCACCCGCGAGCACTTCCGGCATCCGGTACCCGGACGGCCGCAGCGCGTTGAAGTACGGCCCTGGATCCTCGAGGTCGTAGACGCGGCCGAAGTCGTCCTTGTGCCGCGGGAGGTAGTCATCCGGAGCGCTCATGTGCGGCTCGAAGGGCCTGCCATACGGGGGTGCGGCGGCAAGTCTCCCCTCGCCTCACGCGCCGGATCAAGTCGGGCGGGCCTCCCACCGGGCGCCCTCACCGTGGCGGCGCGGGGGCGAAATCAGCTCTGCGCGATCAGCGGCGCCCGCGCTCGCCGCAGGGCAGACGGGCAACACTCGCGGGTGCACGGGCAGCCGGGTCGGATGGTGGCCAGGGACGGAATCGAACCATCGACACGCGGATTTTCAGTCCGCTGCTCTACCGACTGAGCTACCTGGCCGCGGGCGCGTATTAGACGAGGGGAGGTCCCTTCCGTCAAGGACCGGACGGGGTCGCGCCCGGCCGTCAGCCCGCCGGTCTCGGCTGCATCTCCCGGGCCCTCGCCTCGAGCGCGGGAAGCAGCGACGCGATCAGCGCATCATCGAGATCGGCGGCGACCCCCGGATAGCCCGCCGCGTCGATCATCGCCCCGAGCTTGCCGGCCTTGAAGAGGTCGAGGGTCCACTCCAGGGGGTCCGGCACCACCGTCTTGTCCCAGTAGTAGCGGTGGTTCTTGTTCCGCGGGCCGTAGTGGTAGTGGGGAAGCTCACGGAAGCAGTCGAAGGCGAGGATCTCGGTCTCCTCGGTATAGGGAGCGCCGGGCGGGCCGGCGAGGTCCGAAAGCACGTGAATCGCGAGCCCGCCGTCGTCGGGCAGGGTCCGCATCTCGAGCCCGAAGCGGATCGCTCCAGCCTCGAAGATGTCCGTCCCGCGGTTGTGCTTGACCGTCCCCCGTTGATTGGTGAACGTGTCGCGCGCCGCGTGCTCGAGATCCCCGAGGACCTCCGCCACCCGATCCCTGTCCACGCCCGCGGCAATCTCGCCGTACCCGGCCGCATCGAGCATCTGCGGGAGCCGGTCCCGGAGCTGCCGCATGGTCCAGCCGATGGGGTTTCCGTCCGCGATCGGATCGATCCGGCAGATCCGGTTCTTTCCTTCCGGCGCATAGGTGTAGCTTCGCTCCACGTCGAAGCAGTTGAACCGCAAGAGCGGCGTGGCCTTCCCGCCAACCTCGCCCTCGACCACGATGATGACGCCCTGGTCCGCGTGGCTGTGAATATTGGCATCCCATTGTTCGTGCCAGACGACGAAGTCGATTTCGCCGGCGTCGAATCGCTTGCTCTTTCTCTGCATGTCGGTCGTTACCTCCCGGTACATTGGCTGGGACCCGAAGCGGGGTGGTGAACGAGACTACCAACCATTCCGCCCGCGCACTACCACGGTGCCTTCACTGGCGCCCCGCGTCCGGCGGCCCGGCCGCGTGCGGCCGGCGAC
>JAJECB010000118.1 GCA_022822245.1 Gammaproteobacteria bacterium | reverse complement strand
TCTTCGCCTACCACCTGGCGACCGCGGTCGACGACGCGGAGCAGGGCATCACGCGGGTGGTGCGCGGCGCGGATCTCCTCTTCGCCACCCTGCACCAGGTCTACCTCCAGGATCTGCTCGGCCTTCGACGGCCCGAGTACGGCCACGTGCCGGTGGCCACCGGACGCGGCGGAAAGAAGCTCAGCAAGCAGACCCGCGCCGCGCCGACCAGCGCGCGCCCGGCATCGGACGTGGCCCGCGACGCGCTCACCTTTCTCGGCCATGCCCCTCCTCCGGATCTCGAGGGCTCCCCGCCCTCGGAGTTCTGGTCGTGGGCGCGAGGCGAATGGTCGCTCGAGTGTGTTCCCCGGGCCGCGAGCCGGCCCTCTCCGCCGGATTGGGACGAGTGAGCCTCGAGCGTCCCGGCCGGGCCGCGAGAGCGGTCGGGCTGCGAGGGACGAGGACGCGAAGGGAAGTGTCTCAGGCGGCCTGGCGAGCCCCCACCCGTGCGGGCAGTCGGTCCACCATGGCCCGGATGTGCGCGATGGTGGTGCCGCAGCACCCGCCGATGATCTGCACTCCCGACTCCACCCAGCGCCGGCAGTCCTCGGCGAACTCGTCCGGGTCTATCCGCGCCCCCGCCAGTTGGGTCTCCGTATCGAAGTACGCCGTCTCGGGATAGGCCATGACCGGGCCCCGCCAGCGCCCGAAGAGCACCTCGAGCCCGGGGGTCGTGGATTCGGGCGTGCTGTGCATGATGCCGACGGCCTGGGGACCGAGAGCGGCCAACGCGTCGATGATGGCTTCGAGCGGCTCGGGTTCGGGAGGCTCGTAGGATTCGGAAACGCGGCCCTTCATCTCCAGGCCCAGGTCCCATCCCACCATGGCGCCGTCGGCCCCCCGACTGGCGCTGATGCCCACCCACACCGGCAGCCCGGTGGCCATCGCCGCCTCGGTGACCCGGAGCGCGTGCTCGACATCGAGCATCATCTCCATCACCAGCAGGTCGCACCCCGCTTCCGCGAGGGTGTCCGCCATCTCCCGGTAGTTGGCCGCTTCCTGCTCCGGCGAAGGAAGATGGGCCGGGTCGGGCGTGACCGTACCCGGAAGCCACGCGCAGGTGTTGGACATGGACCCGGCGACCGCCACCGGGCGGTCGGGGGCGACCCGGTCTCGCGCCTCGCACGCGAGCTCGACCGCCCGCCGGTTGATGGCCACCGTCTCGTCGCCCAGCCCCGCCCCTTCCAGCACGTGCCGGCAGGTGGCGAAGGTGTTGGCGGTCACCACGTCGGCGCCCGCCTCGAGGTAGGCCTCGTGCACCCGGCGCACCGTGTCGGGGTGGGTCCGTGTCGCCACGCCGCACCACGCAGCGGCGTTCATCGCCCCACCGAGGCGCGCGATCTCGGTGCCGGTCGCGCCGTCGAGCACGATGATGTCCCCGGTGGAGAGCTTCTCGTCGAGCACCATGGCGGCACCTCGTCGGAGCGTCGATTGCAAGGGGGAGCATTATGCGCGCAGGGTGGAGCGTTGCCGAGCGGCGCCTGCCGTGGAAGTGCAACATCCGGATCATCGCTCTGACACTTCGCGCTTTCATAGTCCGTACCCGACCCGGGAGGCCGCAAGCAGGCGCCCCCGGACGCCATCCTTCTCATCCAGACGGAGACGAGCGCATGTCTCGCACCCATGACCACGAGATTTCCTTCGACGAGTTCGACGAACTTCGCAATCCCCCGCCCCTGCGCACCGATTTCGACCGCATAGCGGAACGCATGATGTCGCGCCGCGCCCTGCTCCGCGGCGGCGCCGCGCTCGGCGCCGCGACGATCATCGGCGCGGGAACGACCGGCCTCGCCTCCCGCTCGGCGGACGCCGCGGAGCGGCTCGCCTTTGCGCAGGTCTCCGCGAACACCCTCGACACCGTCACCGTGCCGCCGGGCTACCGCTGGCACGTAGTCGTCCGGTGGGGGGATCCACTGTGGTCGGACGCCCCCGCCTTCGACCCCGATACGCGGGGCACCGGCGCCAGCCAGGAGAGAGCCTTCGGCGACAACAACGATGGAATGGCCCTCTTCATGCACGGGCGCCGCCACGTCCTCGCCGTCAACAACGAGTACGTGAACCGTCGCATCATCTACGGCAACCGCGAGTCCGGCGCCCCCGAGAACGCGGACGACGTGCGCAAGGGGAAGGCCGGACACGGAGTCAGCGTGGTCGAGGTGGCCGAGCGCGACGGGCGCTGGACCATCGTCCACGACTCGCCCTACAACCGCCGCATCACCGCCGACACGCCGATGGAGCTGACCGGCCCCGCCCGCGGACATGAGCTGCTCAGGACGGACGCGGACCCGAGCGGCACCGTCTCGCTCGGCACCTGGAACAACTGCGGCAACGGGCGCACTCCCTGGGATACCTACCTCGCCTGCGAGGAGAACTTCAACGGGTACTTCTCGTCGAGCGATCCCGACTACCGGCCGAACGAGGACCACCGGCGCTACGGGGTGGGGCCGGAGGACCGGGGGTACGCGTGGGCCACGACCGACGAGCGCTTCGACATC
>JAJECB010000504.1 GCA_022822245.1 Gammaproteobacteria bacterium | reverse complement strand
ATCGGCCCTCCTCAACATGATCAACTTCCAGACCCTGGTCGCGACCAAGGCGGCGCGCATCTGCCACGCGGCGGGGCGGGGCCGGGACCAGGTGCTCGAGTTCGGGCTGCGGCGGGCGCAGAGCATCGACGGCGCCATCGCGGCGAGCCGCGCCGCGTACGTGGGCGGATGCAGCGCGACCTCGAACGTGCTCGCCGGCCGCCTCTTCGACATCCCGGTGCGCGGCACCCACGCCCATAGCTGGGTGATGTCGTTCGACACCGAGCGCGAGGCGTTCGAGGCCTACGCCCGCGCCATGCCGAACAACTGCGTGTTCCTCGTCGATACCTACGACTCGGTCGAAGGCGTCCGGCACGCATGCGAGGCGGGCCGCCAGCTCCGCCGCATGGGCAAGGAGATGATCGGGATCCGGCTCGATTCCGGCGACCTCGCGTACCTCTCCATCGAGGCCCGCCGCATCCTCGACGAGGAGGGGTTCCCGGATGCGGTGATCGTGGCGAGCAACGAGCTCGACGAGCACATCATCACGAGCCTCAAGGACCAGGGGGCCACGATCGCGGTCTGGGGGGTCGGGACGAAGCTCGCGACCGCGTTCGACCAGCCCGCCCTCGGCGGGGTGTACAAGCTGAGCGCGATCCGCAAGGAAGGCGGCGACTGGCGGTACAAGGTCAAGATCTCCGAGCAGACCTCCAAGATCTCGACCCCGGGGGTCCTCCAGGTGCGGCGCTTCGGCGAGAACGGGCGCTTCGAAGGGGACATGACCTACGAGGTCGGCATCGGGGTGCCGGACGATCCGGTCATCATCGACCCCATCGACCACACCCACCGCAAGCAGATCCGCGCCGGGATGGCCTTCGAGGACCTGCTCGTCCCGATCACGCGCGGCGGCCGGATGCTCTACGAGTGCCCGCCGCTCGCGGAGTCGAGGCAGCGCACCGCCGACCAGCTCGCGCACCTTCATCCCACCATCCGGCGCTTCGTGAACCCGCACCCCTACCCCGCCGGGCTCGAGCTCGGTCTGCACGAGCTCCGCACCCGGCTCATCCTCGAGGCGCGCCGGGGCGCACACTGACCCCGGCTCCCGGCCCGCCGCAACCGTTCCCCGCGCGCCGGGGCCAGCGGGACGGCGGTTCACTCGGTCTCGTGCAGTTTCGGGAGAAGGAAATGAGCAGGGAAACAGTTGGATTCATCGGGCTCGGGCACATGGGCCGGCCCACGGCGGAGCACGTGGCGGCGGCCGGGACGCGACCCCGAGGTCCGTGCCGAGGGAGCGCCCCGCCCGGAGAGGGTGCGTCCCCAGGAACCTCCTCGAGGAGAAGCGGATGACGACGAACGTCGCGCGATGCATCGAGCAGCGATTCGGGATCGCCCCGAGCGAGGGCGTGCGCGATGCGCCGGAGCGGCCGGGCGAGGCCGCGCTCGTTCGGGTCCTCGAGCGCCGGACCCATCGCCGCTACCGGGACGAGCCGGTCGACGAGGCCCTGGTGGAGACGCTGCTCGCGTGCGCGCTCTCCGCGAGCTCGAAGTCGGATCTCCAGCAGGCCTCCATCGTGCGGGTCCGGAGCGCGGAAAGCCAGGCGGAGATCGCGAGCTGGCTACCGGCAATGCCCTGGATTGGCGAGGCGCCCCTCTTCCTCGTCTTCTGCGGAGACAACCTGCGCCTTCGCCGCGCCGCCGCGCTCCGCCGAAAGCCCTTTCCCAACGACAACGTGGACATGTTCATGAACGCGGCGGTCGACGCCGCCCTCGCAATGCAGACCCTCACCCTCGCCGCGGAGGCGGCGGGGCTCGGCTGCTGCCCGATCAGCGAGGTCCGGACCCACATCGACCGGCTCACCGAGCTGCTCGCTCTCCCGGCGGGGGTGTTCCCCATCGCCGGGCTCTGCGTCGGATGGCCGGAGCGCGAAGGCTTCGTCAGCATGCGCCTGCCCCCCGCCCTCGCGGTCCACGAGGACGTCTACGATGCGTCCGGCATCGAGGAGAAGATCGACGCGTACGACCGCCGGCGGGACGCGCGTTACCGGATCCCGACCGAGCGGCAACGCGAGGTGGAGCGCTTCGGGACCGCGGACTTCTACGGCTGGTCGGAGGACAAGACGCGCCAGTACTCGCGGCCGGCCCGGCCGGGGTTCCGCGACTACCTCCGCCGCCAGGGCTTCGCCCTCGAATGAACGTGCCGGGGCAATTCAAACGCCTGGCGCATCCGGTTGCGGAGGGCGGCCTCGATTGAACGTGCGAGGTGATACCCTCACGGCCGCCCCGCGCGCCTGACCCGGGTCACCGGATCCGACCGGTCGGTCGGCCGCCGACCGACAGGACAGGGGGGGACCGGCCGGCCCGGAACGGCGAATCGGCCGGGCGAGAAACACACCGAATCGGAGAGGAACACGATGGATCTCGGTATCGCAGGGCGCCGCGCGATCGTCTGTGCGGCGAGCAAAGGCCTCGGACGCGGGTGCGCCCAGGCGCTCGCGGCGGAAGGCGTGGAGGTATGGATCACGGCTCGCACCGCCTCCACCCTCGAGGAGACGGCGGCCGCGATCCGGTCCGACACCGGGGCCCGGGTCACCGCCGTGCCCGGCGACATCACGACCCCGGAGGGTCGCGCGGCGGTGCTCGCGGCCTGCCCCGACCCCGACATCCTCGTCAACAACGCGGGCGGACCGCCTCCCGGCGACTTCCGGGAGTGGACCCTCGACGACTGGAACGCGGCGCTCAACGCGAACATGCTGACCGCCATCGAGCTCATCCGGGCGACGGTGGACGGGATGATGGAGCGCGAGTTCGGCCGGGTGGTAAACATCACGTCGGCGGCGGTCAAGTCCCCCATCGACATCCTCGGCCTCTCGAATGGCGCCCGGGCCGGCCTCACCGGCTTCGTCGCCGGACTCTCGCGCAAGACGGTACGCCGCAACGTCACCATCAACGGCCTGCTCCCCGGGCCCTTCGACACCGACCGGCTGAACGGCACGTTCGCCGCACGCGCCAAGGCGACCGGCCGTCCCGCGGAGGAGCTCAAGTCGGAGGGGGCGGCGGCCAACCCGGCCGGCCGCTTCGGCACCGCGGAGGAGTTCGGGCACGCCTGCGCGTTCCTGTGCAGTGCCCACGCGGGCTTCATCACCGGGCAGAACCTGCTCATGGACGGAGGCTCCTACCCCGGCACTCTCTAGGCACGGCCTGCAGGCGTCGGCCGGCCTCCTGGGCATCCTGCCCGCGCAGACGCCGGGAGGGCTGCACCGCGCGGGCTGGAAGCCCGCGCTCCCGGGAGGTCGTGCTCTCGCTACGACCTCGCTCCCGGCAAGCCTGTGGTCCCTGTCCGAATCTTGTGCGCAATCGGGATGGGGTATGCTTCGGGACGGCAATCAGCGGACGGAGGGGACGACATGAGACCTGCCAAGACGTTGAGCTGGACGATCGGCGCCGGACTCGCGGCGTTCGTGGCCCTTGGCGCGAGCGGCCAGGGCCAGGTCGCGAGCGAGGAAGAGGCGATGCAGGTGGCCGAGAAGCGGAGCGAGGCCATGAAGTCCATGGGGGGCTCGATGCGCACCCTCAAGGGCTTCGCCGGAGGCCGGGGTTCGGCGGAGGACGCGGCGGCGGCAGCGACCGTCATCGCGGACGCGGCGCCGACCATCCCCGCGCTCTTTCCGGCGGGAAGCGGCATGGCCGCGCTCCCGGACTCCGAGTCCAAGGAGGTCATCTGGGAGGAGTGGGAGGAATTCGTCGCCGCGACGGAGCGCCTCGGCGAAAAGGCGGCGGCGCTCCAGGCCGCCATTGCGGAGGGCGACTCGGGCGCAATCGGGGCCGCGTTCGGTGACCTCGGCAAGAACGGCTGCGGCGGCTGCCACAGCAAGTTCCGCGAGAAGCGCGACGGCTGACCGCACGTCCCCCGGAGCGGCGGCCTTCCGGGTCGGGAGACCCCGCCCGGGTCAGAACGTGAGGACGACGTCGTGGGCGTCGATGATAGCGCCCGCCTCCTCCGGGCCTACCGTCTCCACGTCCATGATGAGGTCGGCGGGGGTGAGTCCGCGCTCCGTGAGCGAGCGGTCCTCGACGTAGAGGTGCTCGACGTCATAGTCGGGGAGCGCGCGGAACCCCCTCGCGAAGTCCTTGAGCCCGACCCCCTCGGGGGCCTGTCCCCGCTTGAGCACGAACACCCCGTCGTCGAGGAAGAGGAGGCTGACGGACTGCTCGAACGCGGCCCCGATGAGCACCGTCTCGAGGCCCTCCTGGGCGAAGATGGACCCGTGCGGCGGCCGCCGCATGAGATAGAGGAAGCGCCTCCGGACCGGCTCCGGCACCGCGTCATCCACCGAACGTGACGAAGCGGTCGGCGAGGATCGCGGCTTCGGCGAGGAGGCCGAGCCCCGCGATCCGGAAGCCGGGGGCGAGCACGTCCGAATCCTTGCCATGCCGGTCGCGCTCGGCGGCGTCGAGGATACCGCGCCGCTGCCCCGCCGCCACGCACACGACGAGGTCGAGCCCTCGCTCCTCGGCGAGCCGGCTCCAGCGCGCGCCCACGTTGCGCTCGTCCTGGGGCGGCACCGCGAGCCGGTTCCCGTTGTTCGCGCCGTCGTGGTAAAAGAACACGCGCAGGACCTCGTGTCCGCCGTCGAGGGCCGCGCGCGTGAAGTGCCACGCGGTGTCGGAGCCCTGATACTGGTAGGGTCCGCCATTGACGAGCACTGCGAACAGCATGACCGAAACCGAATCCCCGGAAGCCGTTGCGGCGGCAATGTATCACGCGGGTGAAGGGGCCCCGACGCCCGCGAACGAGCCGGATGTGCCCTTCCCGGTCGTGCTCGTCAGCCCCTACGAGCTCGGCCGCCAGCCCTTCGGGCTCGCCGAGGCGGCGGCGTGGCTTCGCGACGCGGGCTTCCCGGTGCGCTGCGTCGACCTCTCGCGCGAGCGCCTCGACCCCGGCGCGCTCCACGACGCGGGCCTCGTCGCGGTCCATCTCCCCATGCACACCGCGGGCCGGATCGCGGCGGCCGCCTTCGGCCGGCTCCGCGGGCTCGCGCCCCGCGCCCGGCTCGCCGTGTTCGGTCTCTACGCCCCCGTCAACGAGGCGTACTTCCGCGAGCTCGGAGCCGAGGCGGTGCTGGGCGGCGAGGTC
>JAJECB010000525.1 GCA_022822245.1 Gammaproteobacteria bacterium | reverse complement strand
CCCCTCCCTTCAGGCTCACTTCTCATTGGACAAGGCTCAGCCTTGTTGCAGGACGAGTGGCGCGGGTAGAATACGCGCGCCCCAGCTCCAACAGGTTGAATCGATGACGCTGAGCGTTGAGCAGAAAGCGGATATCGTATCCAGGTTTCAGCGCGCTCCGGACGATACCGGATCGCCCGAAGTGCAGGTCGCGATCCTGACGGCCCGCATCCAGTATCTGACCGATCACTTCAAGACCCACATTCACGACCGTCACTCCCGCCAGGGCCTCCTTCGGCTGGTCAGCAAGCGCCGCCGGCTGCTCGATTACCTGCGCCGGGTGGATCACGGAAGGTACCGTTCCCTGATCGGCGACCTCGGCCTTCGTCGCTGACTGCATGTGCCGGTAGATCCACGTTCGGCCCCCGGATTCGATTCCGAGGGTCGTCTTCCCACTTGCCATCAGGAATCTCGTAAATGCCCTCTCCGTCACCGATCAAGAAGAGCATCCAGTACGGCGACCACACCCTGACTCTCGAAACCGGGGAGATCGCCCGGCAGGCATCGGGGGCGGTGATGGCTTCGCTTGGCGATACGGTGGTGCTCGCCACCGTGGTGGCGGACCGGTCCGGCCACTCCGACCGCGACTTCTTTCCTCTCACCGTGGACTACCAGGAAAAGACCTATGCCGCCGGGCGCATCCCCGGCGGCTTCTTTCGCCGGGAAGGCCGCCCCGGCGAGAAGGAGATCCTGACCTGCCGGCTGATCGACCGCCCGATGCGGCCCCTGTTTCCCAAAGGCTTCCGCAACGAGACCCAGATCATGGCGACCGTGATCTCGGTGGATCCGGACATCGATCCGGACATCCCGGCAATGGTCGGCGCGTCGGCCGCGGTGGCCTGCTCCGGGATCCCGTTCAACGGACCGATCGGCGCGGTTCGGGTGGGATACGCCGACGGGCGGTATCTGCTCAATCCCGGCTTCGCCGCGCTCGCCGAATCGGAGCTCGATCTGGTCGTGGCGGGGACGAGCAGCGCGGTCCTGATGGTCGAATCGGAGGCGAAGGAGCTGCCCGAGGAGGTGATGCTCGGAGCCGTCACGTTCGGCCACGAGCAGATGCAGCCGGTCATCGGCCTCATCCGCGAGCTCGCCGCGGAAGCGGGGCGCCCGGCGTGGAACTGGGCTCCGCCGGCGAAGGACTCGACCCTCGCCGAGCGGGCGGAGGCATTGGTGGGAGACCGGATCGCGGAGGCGTACCGGATCGTCGACAAGGCCGAGCGGCAAGGGACCCTGGCCGAGATCCGGCGGGAGGCCGAAACGCAGATCCTCGGATCTTCGGGCGAGGGCGGGGAGCCGCGCTGGACGGCCCAGCAGGTCGGGGACGCGGTGGCCGCGATCGAGAAGAAGGTCGTGCGGAGCCGGGTCCTTGACGGGAAGCCGCGCATCGACGGCCGCGACCGCGAAGCCGTCCGGGAGGTCACGACCCGCGTGGGCGTGCTGCCGCGCACCCACGGGTCGGCGCTGTTCACCCGGGGCGAGACCCAGGCCCTCGTCGCAATCACGCTCGGAAACAGCCGCGACTCGCAGATCATCGACGCCCTGGAAGGTGAACGACGCGATCCGTTCATGTTCCACTACAACTTCCCGCCCTATTGCGTGGGCGAAACCGGCCGGAACATCGGGCCGAGACGCCGCGAAATCGGCCACGGGCGGCTGGCGAGACGCGGGATCAGCGCGGTGATGCCGAGCCTCGACGACTTTCCCTACGTCATCCGGGTGGTGTCGGAGATCACCGAATCGAACGGATCGAGCTCGATGGCCTCGGTATGCGGCTCCAGCATGGCGTTGATGGACGCGGGCGTGCCCATCCATGCTCCGGTCGCGGGGATCGCGATGGGCCTCGTCAAGGAAGACGACCGGTTCGCGGTGCTGTCCGACATCATGGGCGACGAGGATCATCTTGGCGACATGGACTTCAAGGTCGCCGGAACCGCCCGGGGGGTGAACGCCCTCCAGATGGACATCAAGATCGAAGGCATCACCCGGGAGATCATGCAGCAGGCCCTCACCCAGGCCCACGCGGGACGCATGCAGATCCTCGAGCGGATGGCCGAGACCATCCGGGAGCCGCGCAAGGAGATGTCCGAGTACGCGCCGCGCATCATCACCATCAAGATCGATCCGGAGAAGATCCGGGACGTCATCGGCCGCGGCGGGGCGACCATCCGGAGCATTACCGAGGAAACCGGCGCCGCGATCGACGTCTCCGACGACGGGACCATCAAGATCGCGTCGGTCGACGCCCTCGGCGGACAGGAGGCCAAGCGCCGCATCGAGCAGATCACGGCGGATGTGGAAGTGGGGGTCGTCTACGAGGGCAAGGTGCAGAAGATCATGGACTTCGGCGCCTTCGTGAACATCCTTCCCGGCAAGGACGGCCTCGTGCACATCTCCCAGATCTCCAACGAACGGGTCGAGAACGTCAACGACAAGCTCCGCGAAGGGCAGATGGTCCGGGTCAAGGTGCTCGAGGTCGACAAGCAGGGGCGCGTGCGGCTCAGCATGAAGGCGGTGGACGGCGCCTCCTGAGAGGCGGAAACGGGGTCTGTGCCGGATCTCGCGACCACCGTCCGGAGCATCCGACGCGACCGGAAACCCGACTCCGCCCCCGTTTTTCACGGCCCCGTATCTTTGCCCGTTCTTTCGGTCAGCACCTCCTCGAAGAAGGCGGGGACCCGCTCCTCCAGCCAATATCGGGGCCGGCCCGGAACCGCGCCGGCGACGAAGCCCGCATGCCCTCCGTGCGCAGACGCCTCCACCAGGACCGAAGGGGAGGGCGAAGGAAGGACCGTGCCGGGCACGAACGGGTCATTTCTCGCCTGCACGATGAGGGTAGGGATGCGGATCCGGGTCACCCAGGGACCGCTGCTCGCCTTGCGGTAGTAGTCCTCGGCGCCGGCGAAGCCGTGCAGGGGGGACGTCACGTTCTCGTCGAACGCCCGGAAGGTCCGCCATCGGGGCAGCTTCGCGAGATCGATCGGGCTCTCGTTCCACGTACCGAACTTCGCCCGGATCTTCAGGTGCATCTGGCGGACCAGGTATCGTCTGTAGACCTTTGAGAAGCCTCGTTCGATTCGGTCGGCGCATTGCCCGAGATCGAAGGGAACGGAGATCGCGGCGGCCCCCGCGAGGGGCGCACCGAGGCCGAGCTCCCCGAGCCACTTGAGGAGGACGTTTCCCCCGAGCGAGACCCCGGCCGCGAAGAGGGGGCAGTCCGGGAAGCGCCTTGCGAGCTCACCGGCGAACCAGGCGAGGTCGCCGGTTTCCCCCGAGTGGTAGCACCGCGCGAGCCGGTTCGGTTCGCCGCCGCATCCCCGGAAGTGCATGACCACCGCGGGCCAGCCGCGGCGCTCGAACGCCGCGAGCAGCCCCCAGGCGTAGGGTGATTCGCTGGAGCCCTCCAGCCCGTGGAGGAGCACCACGATCGGCGCGCCGCCGGGGTCGGCTCCGTTCCAGTCGAGGTCGAGGAAGTCGCCGTCCGGAAGCTCGACGCGCTCGCGTTCCAGCGCGGGCTTGCCGCGGCGGCGCACGACCGCAGCCCACAAGGTCTGCAAGTGCGGACCGGGCAGCCACCAAGCCGGGCGGAACCGCCATTCGGCCCCCCCGGGAAGGGAAGGGGGCGGTTCCCCGGTAGCTTCTGGCCCGGATATCTCACCAACTTCCTGCTGCGGCCGCTGATCTGCTCGCTGTGACAAGGCGTACTCACTCAAGCCGCTTCGACAGCGCGTTAGCGCTAGTTCGCCTACCTGCCACGCTCCGCAGTCCCTGCTCCGCTTGCAGG
>JAJECB010000385.1 GCA_022822245.1 Gammaproteobacteria bacterium | reverse complement strand
GTCGGCCGCCGGCGCGGCCGGCCTCCAAGCGCGCGGGCTCGGTCAGGAGCGGGCGCTCGAAGCGCTCCGTTTCGGGATCGGGATGAAGCGCCATGGATACAACGTCTTCGCCTACGGCGCGCCGGGGACCGGCAAGCATGCACTCGTACGCCACGAGCTCGAGCAGTCCGCCGGCGCGATGCCGGTGCCCCCGGACTGGTGCTACGTCCATAACTTCGAAGACCAGTACAAGCCGAGGGCGCTGAGTCTTCCCGCCGGCCGCGGATGCCACCTGCGGGCCGACATGGCAAGGCTGATCGAGGAGTTGCGGTCCGCAATCCCCACCGCGTTCGAGAGCGAGGACTATCGGGCCAGGATACAAGCCCTTCAGGCGCGGTTCAGCGAACGGCAGGAGACCGCCTTCAACGAGCTCCAGGAGCGGGCCAGGGCAAGAAACGTCGCCCTCATCCGCACCCCCGCGGGTCTTGCCCTCGCACCCGCGTCGAAGGGCGAGGTCGTCAACCCGGAAGTGTTCCGGCAGTGGCCGGAGGAGGTGCAGGAAAAGATCAAGACGGATATCTCCGAGCTGGAGAAGGAGCTTCAGAAGATACTGCGGACATTGCCGCAATGGGAAAGCGAGCACCGCCGCGAGTTGCGCGAGCTGAACCAGGAAGTGGCGAGCCGCGCCGTGAGCCATCTGATCGAGGAGCTCACCAGGAAATACGATGACCTCCCGGAAGTGCTCGATTACCTCGGCCAGGTCCGGGAGGATCTGCTCCAGCACGCCGAAGGGTTTCAGAAGCCCGAGCCCCGTTCGCCCCAGGAGGCGATGGTGCAGGCCATGCGGGGCGGACCCAAGGAGGAATCGTTCGCACGTTACGAGGTCAACGTCATCGTCGACAACTCGGACCGTGACGGGGCACCGGTCATCTACGAGGATCTGCCGACCCATGCCAACGTGATCGGACGCATCGAGCAGGTGGCCCAGTTCGGCGCCCTGATGACCGACTTCAATCTGATCAAGCCCGGGGCCCTGCACACCGCGAACGGGGGCTTCCTGCTCATCGACGTTCGCAAGTTGTTCATGCAGCCGATCGTCTGGGAAGAGGTCAAGCGCGCGCTGTTTTCCGGTGAAATCCGCATCCAGGGGCTGACCGACGCACTGGGGTTCGCCACCACGAGGACCCTGCAGCCGCAACCGATACCGCTCGACTTGAAGATCGTGCTGTTGGGCGAGCCGATGATCTATTACCTGCTGAGCCAGGCTGACCCGGAATTCGCGGAGTTGTTCAAGGTTGCCGCGGATTTCGACGATCGGGTTCCACGCGACGGCGACAACACCGCACGTTACGGGCAGTTGATTGCCGACATCGCCCGGCGCGAGAACTTGCGTCCCGTCCACAAGAACGCCATCGCACGGGTGATCGAACATGCCGCCCGGCTCGCGGACGACTCCGAGCGGCTGACCCTTCGCCTGCAGTCCATCTCCGATCTCCTGTGCGAGGCGGATCATTGGGCGGATCGGAACGGCAGCGAGGAGATCGGCGCCGGGGAAGTGCAGAAGGCAATCGACGCCCGGGACCGTCGCGCCGACCGCATCCGGCAACGCAGCCAGGAACAGATCCTGCGCGACACCATGCTGATCGACACCGAAGGGGAGGCGGTCGGGCAGGTCAACGGGCTGTCCGTTCTTCAGCTCGGAGAGTTCGCCTTCGGCAAGCCGAGCCGCATTACCGCCAGGGTGCGCCTCGGGCGCGGCGAAGTCCTCGACATCGAACGCGAGATCGAACTGGGGGGACCCCTTCATTCGAAGGGCGTCCTCATACTCTCGGGGTTTCTCGGAGCGCGGTTCGCTCGCCGCCACCCGCTTGCGCTGTCGGCCAGCCTCGTGTTCGAGCAGTCCTACGGCGGCGTGGACGGCGACAGCGCGTCGTCCACCGAGCTCTACGCTCTGCTCTCGGCGTTGTCCGGGCTCCCCATCCGTCAATCTCTCGCGGTCACCGGCTCGGTGAATCAGCACGGCCAGGTCCAGGCGATCGGCGGCGTCAACGAGAAGATCGAAGGCTTCTTCGACATTTGCAACGCCCGCGGGCTCACCGGGAGCCACGGCGTGCTCATTCCGGCCTCCAACGTGAAGCATCTCATGCTCCGCCGCGATGTCGTCGCCGCCGCGGAGCGGGGGCGGTTTCACATTTATCCCGTCGAGATGATCGATCAGGGAATCGAGCTTCTGACCGGCGTCACGGCCGGCGAGGCCGATGGTGACGGGCGTTTCCCCCCCGACACGGTCAACGGCCGCGTGGAGGCGACCCTCCTCGAGTTTGCCGAGAGGGCGCGCGCCTTCACGGGAGGCGGCGATGCCGCCGGGGGCCGGCACCCATGACCCCTCCCGATGCGGACTTCGGAGTCCGCCGGATCATGGTCGCGCTCGACGGCTCGGCCCATGCGGACGGCACCCTGGAAGCGGCCGCCGCTCTCGCCGCGCGACTCCATGCGGAGATCGAAGGCGTCTTCGTTCAGGATATCGACCTCGCCCGGCTGGCCACGCTTCCCATCGGCCGGGAGGTTCAGTTTCTCACGGGGCGGGGACGGGACTTCACGGCCGACGAGCTGGACGTCCAGAACCGGGAACAGGAGGTTAGCGCAAGGCGCGCGATCGCCGCCGCGGCCGCGCGCGCGCGCGTCGCACACGCGTTTCGGGTAGCGCGCGGCCGGGTCCATGCCGAAATCCTCAGCGCCGCCGGCCGGGCCGACCTGCTGATCGTCGGCATCGGCCGCGCGGCGCCGGGCGGTCGCGCACGGCTCGGTGGAACCGCTCGCGCGGCGGCGGAACGCGCCCCGGGGTCGGTCATGATATCCAGGCCCGGGACCCGGACGATGGCTCGCCCGCTGGTCTTCTACGACGGGAGCGAGGGTGCGAAGCGCGCGCTCCGGGCGGCAACTCGGATATTCGCGGCCGGCGAAGACGGGCTCGTGGTGCTGATTGATTCGCAGGACGTCGACGAAGCGGCAGCCTTGCGCAAGGACGTCGATGACGGGCTGCGTCCGCTGGGCATGGCGCGCAGGTTCCTGCACAGCGCCAATCCTGCGCCGGACCAGCTCTGTCGCTTCGCCACCGAATCCGGCGCGGACGTATTGGTGATCGCGGCGGACTCCCCGGTCGTCGCCGGAGAGCACAGGCTGCGAGTCCTGGAATCCATCGCCTGCCCCGTCCTCCTCGTACGCGAAGCACGGCCGCACTCCTCGGCCCGGTAGAGGTTGCCCGGCAGGCTCGCATCGCTCCCGACCCAGTGCACCGAGAGGGGACCGGATGGAGTTCAAGGACTATTACCGGACCTTGGGCGTCGAGCGCGACGCGGGGCCGGACGAGGTCAAGCGTTCCTACCGGCGGCTCGCGCGCAAGTATCATCCGGACGTCAGCGACGAACCGGAGGCGGAGGAGCGCTTCAAGGAGGTCCAGGAGGCCTACGAAGTGCTCAAGGACCCGGAGAAGCGCGCCGCCTACGACCGCTTCGGCCCCCACTGGAAGACCGGCCAGGAATTCCGGCCCCCGCCCGACTGGGAGCCCGGTGTCGACTTTGCCGGCGGCGGTTACACCGAAGCGGGAGAGTTCAGCGACTTCTTCGAGTCGCTGTTCGGCGGCGCCGGGCACCGGCGTTCGGGCGGCGGGCACACCCACCTGCGCATGAAGGGCGAGGACCTCCACGCAAAGGTGGTGATCCCCATCGAGGACGCCTACCTCGGCACGACACGCAGCCTCTCGCTTCAGGTTCCGGAGCTGGACGGCGAGGGCCGTCTCGTCACCCGCGCACGCACTCTGAACGTCAAGATCCCGAGGGGGGTGACGCAAGGCCAGCGCATCCGGCTCGCCGGCCGGGGCGGGCCGGGGCTGGGCGGCGCGTCGGCCGGTGATCTCTACCTCGAGGTGGTCCTCGCACCACATCGGCTCTACCACCCCGACGGGCGGGACGTGCATGTCGACCTGCCGGTCGCCCCGTGGGAGGCCGCTCTCGGCGACACGGTCACCGCGCCGACGCTCGGCGGAAAGGTGGATCTCAAGATCCCGCCGGGCTCGCAGTCCGGAACCAGGCTGCGGCTGAAGGGCCGCGGTCTGCCCGGCAAGCCGCCCGGCGACCAGTATGTCGTGCTCGAGATCGTGGTGCCGAACGCGGAGACCGATGAAGCACGCGCTCTCTACGCACGGATGAAGCGCGAGATGGAGTTCGATCCGAGGGCGAATCTTGGAGGATAGACCGATGAAGCGAGGCGGTCCGAAGAGTCTGGCGGGCACCCTCCTCGACGAACGCACGGTTTTCACGCTGCGCGAGCTCTGCCGGGCCTGCGGAGTGCACGCCGAGATCGTGATCGAGATGGTGGAGGAAGGCGTGCTGGAGCCTCGGGGGGGCACACCGGCCGAATGGCGCTTTCCGGGCAGTGCGGTGACCCGCGCGCACAAGGCGCTGAACCTCGCGCGCGACCTGCGGGTGAATTGGCCGGGCGCGGCGCTGGCCCTCGATCTGCTCGAAGAGATCGAGCGACTGCGCCGCGACCGGCGCCCGGCGAGGCACCGGATCGAGAGGACGCGCAACGCCTGGCACGGACCACGGCAGCATTGAAATCCTGAACGACCGCGCAACCCGGGAAGATTGGAAGAAAGACGAGAAGCCACGGGGCCTCCACGGTACGCCTCGCTCTCGAGTCATCAGGACCGCGGCACCCCTCAGCCTCCCTTCCCACAGGTGGAGCAGGGCCTCGTTGGCCCGTGCAAGGGGCATTTTCTCGATGGACGTTCGCACCGGAATCCGCGGGGTCAGGGCCGGAAACTCCTCGCCGTTCGCGCCAGAGGATCGCGTAGGGAAAGCACCGTACACCGCACACTCGAGCTTGATAGCACGCTCGCCGGCCAGGAACACGATCGCCCCGTGGGTGTCGATCCGCCGAACCGGCGAGTCGGTGCCGAGGCTTGCCGGGTTGGAGAGGAACTCGACGATGTCGGATTGATCTTCAACAACCATCTCGATGGCCAGGACGGCATGTCACGGGCGCCGGCGCACCAGCCACTTGTAGCCTTCGAACAGCAGCGCCAGCCCCAGCGCCAGGGGGACGGCCACCGCCACCAGCACCGGGTCCGGCGCCACCACGTGGAGGATCGCCCCGAGCCCGCTCGTCCACGTCGCGAACAGGTGCAGCGCGAGCGTCGCGATGACGGTCAGGACCACCAGGGGGTTCGCCGACAGGGGCTGCCTCAGCATCGAGCGGGTCTCGGAGCGGCAGTTGAACACGTGGACGTTCTCGAAGAACACCATCAACAGCAGCAGTCCGGTGCGGGCCTGCACCTCGTCGTAGCCGCTGCCGAGCGCCCAGTGATAGAAGCCGAAGCCAACCACTCCCATGTAGCCGCCGCCGAGGGCGATCTGCACCAGCATCGAGCGGTCGATCAGGGGTTGCGACGGCGGGCGGGGGGGCCGGCGCATGACCCCCGGCTCGCCGCCTTCGAACGCGAGGGCGACGTCCTGGATACCGTTCGTCACCAGGTTCAGCCACAGGAGCTGAACCGCCAGCAGCGGAATGGGAAGCCCTGCGGCCAGGGCGAGGGCGAACAGGACGATCTCCCCCGCGCCGGTGGCGAGCAGGAGCAGGGCGACCTTGCGGATGTTGTCGTAGGCGATGCGCCCCTGCTCGATCCCTTTCACGATCGAGGTGAAGTTGTCGTCGACCAGCAGCAGGCCCGCCGCGTTGCGCGCGACATCGGTGCCGCTCCGGCCCATCGCGACGCCGATCTCCGCCGCGTCGAGCGCTGGAGCGTCGTTCACGCCGTCGCCGGTGACGGCCACGAAATGGCCGGCGCGCTTGAGCAGGCGAACGATCGCGAGCTTCTGAAGCGGCTCGATGCGGGCGAAGATCCGGGTGCCGGCGACCCGGCGCAGGACCTCCGGCGGGACCGGGCCGCCTTCGGTGTCGACGCCATCGAGCAGGTGGGCCAAGTCGATGCCGGCAAGCACCTCGGCGTCCTCGCTCGCGAGCCCCAGCCCCCGCCCGATGGTCAGGGCGGTCGCGGGATGGTCGCCGGTGATCATCTTCACGTCGACGCCGGAGCGGCGGCACTCGGCGATCGCGCCGGGCACTTCCGGGCGCAGGGGATCGATGAGGCCTACGACGCCGAGGAGCTCCAGGTCCCGGAGCAACGGGTCGACCGGCCGGCCGGCCGGGGGCGGCTCGATCGCGCCGCTCGCGAGGGCAATGACCCGGTAGCCTTCCCGCGCGAGGCGGTCCGCGGCGGCGAGCAGGCCGGCGTGTCCGGCCTCCGCCCTGCACATCGGCACAACGGTCTCCCCGGCGCCCTTGACGTGGGCGATGCACCGCGCTTCGCCCCGGCCCGACGAGACCACCGCGCCGAACCTTCTCGCCGGCTCGTAGGGGATCCGCTCCACGATCGCCTGCCGTTCGGCCAGCGCGTCTTCGGCGAGGTCGAAACGGTCGGCCAGCTCCAGAAGCGCGATGTCCACCGTATCGCCGAGGTAGCGCATCGCGCCTCCCTCGACGTAGCGGGTGGCTTCGTTGCACAGGGCGCCGGTGCGAGCCAGGCGCGCCACGGATTCGGCCTCGTCCGGCAACGGCCGCGGCGACGCGCCGCCACCCTCCAGGAACCAGGGCTGCCCGCCCCTCGCGACCACCGCTCCGACGTGCAGCTCGTTGCGGGTCAGGGTGCCCGTCTTGTCGGCCGCGATCACCGTGCACGCGCCGAGTCCCTCCACCGCCGGCAAGGCGCGGACGATGACGTTCCGACGGGCCATGCGCGAGACCGCGACGGACAGGGCGACGGTGATGGCGACGGGCAGACCCTCCGGAATCGCGGCCACCGCGAGGGCCACCGCGACGAGAAACACTTGCTCCGGCGCCACCCCGCGGAGCGAGAGAATCACCGCCAGAAGGCAGATGGCGACGGCCATCAGCCAGGTGATGTGGCGCGCGAGCGCCCGCATCCTCAGCAGCAGCGGCGGCACCCCCGGATCGACGCCGATGCTCCTCGCGATGCGCCCGACCTCGCTCGCACCCGCGGTGTTGGTCACGGTGCCCGTGGCCCGGCCATCGAGCACGATGGTTCCCGCGAACCCCATGTTGACCCGATCCGCGGCCGCAACTCCGGCGGACAGGCATCGGTCGCCTCGCTTCTCCACGGGCGTGGACTCCCCGGTCAGCAGGGATTCGTCGACGCCGAGAACGGCGTTCTCGTGCAACCGGACGTCGGCCGGAATCCGGTCGCCGGAGGCGAGCTCGATCAGGTCGCCCGGCACGAGCATCGTGCTGTCGATGGACCGCTTCCGCCCGTCGCGCCACACGGCCGCCGTGGAACGGGTCAGTCGCGCGAGGGCGCTGGCGCTGCCCTCGGCCTTCCATTCCTGAAAGGCGCCGAACAGGGCATTGAGCTGCAGCACCGCGAAGATGAACGCGGCATCGGTGTGCTCGCCAATGGCGAGCGAGACCAGCGAGGCGGCGAGCAGCAGATAGATGAGGGGACTCGCGAACTGGCGGGCATAGATCCGCGCGAGGCCGGCCCGCGGCGGTTCGGGCAGTCGGTTGGGGCCGTGGCGGGCAAGCCGGCGCTCGCTCTCCTGCGATGAGAGTCCGGCGCGGGCCGATCCCAGGCGCTGAATGACGCCGTCCACGTCGGTCGCGTGCCAGGGCTCCCGCGCCTGGCGCGTCCCCGGGCCGGCGGCGGACTTCGCCCCCTCCGGATCCCCGCTCCCGCCTTCGTGCCGGAGCCCGGCCCGGCCGCCACGAGACGACGCGGAGGTCGAGCCGGCCCGTCCTGCGCGGGTCACGGCCCCCGCTCCACCCTCTCGAACAGCGCAGCCTGGGTGAGCGCCGATCCCGCCAGCTCGAACACCACGAGAAGGGAGATGAGCAGGATCTGCCGGCCGTGGCTGCGCAGCCGGGCCAGGGACAGGCGGCCCCCGAGCAGAAACGCGACCATGGTCAGGGCGGTGGAAGCGAGGAACTCGTGCCATTCCTCGACCGCCGCCGACAGCAGGTCGAAGCCCGACGGCCCGAGAGCGACGCCGAAGAGTATGAGCAGCGTGACTCGCGGCAGATGCGTCCGCCGGCCTGTCTGATCCGTCAACAGGCCGACCAGCAGCAACCCGCCTATCGTCAGCAGCACGAAATGCGGGGCCATGGTCGTCGGCTGGCGATCGCGGCCGGCGGCGGCGGGCGTCCGCCCCGTCAGGCCGCCACGAGCCCTCGCACGATGATGATCGCGATGAGGACGGGGGCGGCGAACCGGAGGGACCAGTGCCAGAGGCGGGCGAGGAGGCCGTCGTTCGCGAATGCGATCCCGCACGCTCTCTTCCTCCGCCAGCGCCAACCGACTTCGAGCGCGACCAGGAGCCCTCCGGCCGGCAGCAGCAGGTTCGAGACCAGGTAGTCGAGATTGTCCATGATGCCGCGACCGTGCCAGGCGAACCCGCTCAGGACTCCGAACCCCAGGGTCGACGGGATGCCGAGCGCGAGGCAGGCGGCCGTGACCAGTACCGCCAGCCGGAGCCGGCTCCGGCCCGTCCTGCGCTGCAGATGCGCCACCGGAACCTCGAGCACCGAGACCATGGAGGTGAGGGCGCCCATGACGAGCAGGGCGAAGAACGCGACGGCGACCCACTTGCCGCCGGGCATGACGAGGAATATCTGCGGCAAGGTGATGAACGCCAGCTCGGGGCCTTCGGCGGGATCCATCGAGAACGAGAAGACGGCGCTGAAGATGGTGATGCCGGCGAGCACGGCGATGAGGGAATCGCCGATGGCCACCGCGCCGGACGATTCCGCGATCCGGTAGGACGGGCGGAGGTAGCGCCCGTAGGTGACGTAGACCGCCAGGCCCACGCCGAGAGAGAAGAACGCCTGTCCGAGGGCGGCGAGGTAGACCCGGGGCTCGGCGAAGGCGGCGGGATCGAACGCGAACAGGAACGCGAGTCCCCGGCCCGCGCCGGGCAGGGTCAGGCTGAAGACGGCGAGCGCAACGACGACGAGGAGAAGGGCGGGCATCAGGATCCGGTTGGCGCGTTCGATCCCCCTGCGCACGCCGCCGCTCACGATCCAGGCGGTGAGGGAGAGCATCGTCGCCTGCCACAAGACGGGCTCCCAGGCGCCCGCCACGAAGGACGAGAAGAACCTCCCGTAGCTTTCGGCGGCCTGCTCCCACAGCGCTCCGGTCGCCGCCCCGAAGAAGTACTTGAGGGCCCAGCCGGAGACCACGCTGTAGTAGGAGAGGAGGATGAACGCGGTCGCCACCGCGAGGATGCCGAGCGTGCCGTCGTAGCCGGCCCGTTCGGTGCCTTCGGTCCTGCCGTCGAGGTCCGCGGCGCCGCCCGCCGCGGTGCTCTGCGCCCGCCCCATCGCAAGCTCCGCGATCATGATCGGCAGCCCGATCATGAGAACGCAGGCGAGGTACACGAAGAAGAAGGCGCCGCCGCCGCTCTCCCCCGCGACGTAGGCGAACCGCCAGATATTGCCGAGCCCGGCCGCCGAGCCGAGCGCGGCCAGGATGAACCCGGCGCGAGACCCCCAGTACCGATCGCCCGCCCCCGGAGACTTCGATGCGTCCATGGCCATGTGCGTCCGCCGCGGGGCCCGGGCTCCGGCTACGCGCCGCCCCGCTCCCGCACCGCGGGGACGAGGAAACGGATGGCCGGTCGGGGTTTGCCGTTCACGAAGGGGCAGAGCGCAGCCCAACCTCCGCTGGCGCGAACCCGGAGGCCGTACGCGGGGCTCGGCCGAGCCAGGCGGCCTCCGCCATCCACACTGAGCCGGTCTCCGCCGCTGGTCCGGCCGCGGGCCGTGCGAGAGCCTTGCCTCGCGGCCGCTCGGGCAGGAATCGTGGTGCGTCCTTCGTGCGCGGAGAAGCTGGTCGAAGTTGCGCCGGCCCGTGCTCCGGGCGCCAGCACGCCTCCATCCCGCGACGTCCTCCATGTTGCCGGCTGAGGGCACTGTCAAGGGGCTGTTGCATTGGGATGGATTCGATAGCCTCTCTCCAGCATCCGATCGCGGCCACTTGATCGGATCACTTGCATCGCGGAGATCGAAGTGGTTCGGACCGGGGACGCTGGTGACACCTTGCGAAGGGGCGGGTTCAACCTTCCCGTGCGCCGGGGCGCGGTCGCCATTCGATCCCGGAGACCTCTGCGGTGACGGTCGTTCCGGCCCGTCCGGCCACGATTGCCGGCAGCTCGGCGAGGGCTCCGATCGCCGCGATCCCCCCCGTCCGTTTGGCAAACTGGCAGGCGGCATCCACCTTCGGCCCCATGGAGCCGGCGGGAAACTCGTATTGCCGCAGGGCCTCGGGGGACGCGCGTTTGATCGCCCGGGCCTCCGGCGCCCCCCAGCCGACGTACACCGCGTCGACGTCGGTCGCCATGAGGTAGAGGTCCGCTTCCAGCTCGCGCGCCAACAGCTCGCCGGCCAGGTCCTTGTCGATGACCGCATCGGTGCCGTGCAGCTCGCGGTCCTCACCGCGGATCGTCGGAATGCCGCCGCCACCGGTGCAGACCACGATCGCGTTGCGCGCAAGGAGCCACCTGATCGGGCGCATCTCGAAGATCCGCCTGGGCAAGGGTGAGGGGACGACGCGGCGCCACCGGTCGCCGTCGGGCTTGATCGACCAGCCCCTCTCTTCGGCGAGCCGCCGGGCCTCCGCCTCTTCATAGACGGGCCCGATGAACTTGGTGGGGTTTCCGAAGGCCGGATCCTTCCCGTCCACTTCGACCATCGTCAGGAGGGTCGCGAGGGGCACGTCGCCCGGCAGCAGATTGCCCAGCTCCTGCTCGATCAGATAGCCGATCATGCCCTCGGTCTGGGCTCCCAGAACGTCGAGCGGAAAGGCTTCGTCCGGCCGTCCGGCGGCCGCCTGGAGGGCGAGCAGGCCGACCTGCGGGCCGTTGCCATGGGAGATGACGAGCTGGTGCTCCGCCGCGAGCGGGGCCATCGCCCGGGCCGCTACCCGTACGTTCTCGCGCTGATTCGCCGCGTTCAAGGCTTGTCCCCGGCGCAACAGCGCGTTGCCGCCCAGGGCGACGACGATCCGCACGACTCACCCCCCGAGCGTCGCCACGAGGACGGCCTTGATGGTATGCATCCGGTTCTCCGCCTGTTCGAACTGGATCCCGGCGGGCGACTCGAACACCTCCTCGGTCACCTCCATCTCGGCGATGCCGAACTTCTCGTGCATCTCCTCGCCCACCCGGGTCTCGCGGTTGTGGAAGGCGGGCAGGCAGTGCATGAACCTGGCGGAGGGGACACCGGTCGCTTCCATCAGCTCGCGGTTGACCTGATAGGGCCTGAGCGCCCTGATCCGCTTCTCCCACAGCTCCATCGGCTCGCCCATCGAGACCCAGACGTCGGTGTGCACGAAGTCGCAGCCCCTGACCGCCTCGCGCGGATCCTCGGTGATGGTCAGCCGCGCGCCACCGGTGGCCGCGATCTCGCGCGCCGGCTCCTCGAACTCCCGGCTCGGCCAGCTCGCCCGGGGCGCGGCGATGCGCACGTCCATCCCCATCAGGCACCCCGCGATCATCAGCGAGTGGCCCATGTTGCTGCGCGCATCCCCGACGAAGGCGCAGGAGATGTCGTGCAGCGGCCGGTCCGCGTGCTCCCGCATGGTGTAAAGGTCGGCCAGCATCTGGGTCGGGTGAAACTCGTCGGTCAGGCCGTTGAAGACCGGGACCCCGGCGTATGCGGCGAGCTCTTCGACCGTCTCCTGGGCAAAGCCGCGGTATTCGATCGCGTCATACAGGCGGCCGAGCACCCGGGCGGTGTCCTTCATCGACTCCTTGCGGCCGAGGTGCGAGCCGGAAGGGCCGAGACAGGTGACTCCGGCTCCCTGATCCATGGCGGCGACCTCGAAGGCGCACATCGTGCGGGTGGACGGCTTCTCGAAGATGAGGCAGATGTTCTTCCTCCGGAGCCGCGGATGCTCCATTCCGGCGTACTTCGCGCGTTTGAGATCGCGCGCGAGATCCAGCAGGTAGCGCACCTCCCGCTGCTTGAAGTCCAGGAGTTTGAGGAAAGAGCGTCCTCTGAGACTGACGGCCACGTCGTCTGCCTCCCCTTCCGTATTTCCGCGCTTCGGCCCGGGTACGGCGTGCGGGCTAGCGGTCGACCGGATCGCGCAGGATCGGGCACGTCATGCAGTGTCCGCCGCCCCGGCCCCGGCCCAGCTCGTTGCCCGCGATCGTCACCACCTCGATACCCGCCTTGCGCAGCAGGGTGTTGGTATGGACGTTGCGCTCGTAGGCCACGACCACCCCCGGCTCCAGGGCGAGCACGTTGTTGCCGTCGTCCCACTGCTCGCGTTCCTGCGCGTAGGCATCGCCCCCGGTGTGGATGCAACGCAGCTCGTCGAGACCGAGGGCCTCGGCTACCACGGCCGGGAAGTCCGCGGGTTCCTCGACGACCGACAGCTCACCCTCCCGTTCGCCGGGCCGGATCGAGAAGGGGCGAATACGCCGCACCACCTCGGGGTGCATGTTCACGACGTCCCGGTCGCAGAAGGTGAACACCGTATCGAGGTGCATGGTGGCGCGCTGGCGCGGCATGCCGGCGGCGACGATGCGCCGCGCGGCCCCCTTCGCGAAGAGCCTCAGCGCGACCTGGCCGACCGCCTGCGCGGTCGTTCGCTCGCCCATCCCGATGAGGACCACCCCGTCGCCGACGGGCATCACGTCCCCGCCTTCGAGTCGAGCCTCCTCGTGGTCGTTCTCGACGTCGTCGCCCCACCAGAACTCGAAGTCTTCTTTCGCGAACATCGGGTGAAACCGGTAGATCGCCGCCATGTGAAGCGTCTCGCGCCGGCGCGCCGGCCAACGCATGGGGTTGAGGGTCACCCCGCCGTAGATCCACGCCGAGGGGTCGCGGGTGAAGAGCTGGTTCGGCAACGGCGGCAGGACGAAGTCCTGAGGCTCCAGCGTCCGGCCGAGGAGGCCCCCCGGCGCAAAGGGCAGCTCGGCCCGGTTGAAGCCGCCGATGAGGTGGACCGAGAGCCTGCAGGCATCCATTTCCATCAGCGCGGCCCGCAGCTCGCCGGCCACGGTCACCCCGACCGTGTTGTCGGAGATCGCGAGCTCGAGCAGCCACCGGCGCGCCGCCGGGTCGCGCATCGTCTCCTCCAGGAGCTCGCGGACGTGGAACACCTCGACGCCGCGATGGCGCATCTCGTCGACGAACGCCAGGTGCTCCTGGCGGGCCTGCTTGACCCACAGCACGTCCTCGAACAGCAGCTCCCGGCAGTTGGTCGGGGTGAGGCGCGCGATCGCGAGGCCGGGGCGGTGAACGATCACCTTTCTGAGCTTGCCGACTTCCGAATGGACTCCGAAACCGCTCATCTCGGAGCTCCCCGGGCTCTCAGTCGAGAAACGACGCCACGCTGAGCGCGGCCATGATGATGACGGTCAGGATCACGAGCAGCGGCCACATGAAGCGCAGCCAGCGCTCGTAGGGCACCCGGCCGAGGGCGAGCCCCCCCATCACCACCGCGGAGGTCGGAACGATCAGGTTCACGATTCCGCTCGCCGACTGGTACGCGGTGACCACGAGGGCGCGCTGCACTCCGGCAAAGTCCGCCAGCGGGGCCATGACCGGCATGGTCAGCACCGCGAGACCCGAGGTCGAGGGGACGAAGAAGGACAGTGCCGCCTCCAGTGCGAACATCGCGTTGATGAAGGCAATGGCGGGCAGATCGCTCACCGCGCCTTCGGCCCAGAACAGGATCGTGTCGGTCATCCGTCCGGCATCCATCACGACCACGATGCCCCGCGCGATGCCGATGATGAGAGCGACCCCGAGCAGGCCGCGCGCGCCGTCGACGAAGGTGTTGACGAAGTCCTCCTCGCCCAGACGCCCGATCAGACCGACGAGGATGGAGGAGAACAGGAACAGACCGCTCATCTCCGCCATCCACCAGCCGCCGGCCGAGACCCCCCAGATCATCACCGCGAAGGTCGACGCGAAGACGACGAGGACGATCTTCTGCGTGAAGGTGAGCGTCTCGGCCCCCTCTCCCGTCGAGGGGTCGCGGTCCTTGAGGAAGTGCTCCGCGTTGGACGCGCGCCGGTCCGCGACGATGGAGCGATCCGGATCCCGTCGGACCCGCTCCGCGTAGCGCATGACGTAGGCCACGCACGCGATCCAGCACAGAAACAGGATGACGAAGCGAAGCCCGATCCCGTCGGTGAAGGGGATGTCGGCGGCATTGGACGCGATGACGGTGGCAAAGGCGTTGATCGTCGAGCCGAGCACCCCGGCCCCGGCCCCGAGCATGATGATCGCGACCCCGGTCAGGGCGTCGTACCGGGCCGCGAGCATCACCGGGATGACGAGCGGGTAGAACGCCAGCGTCTCCTCCGCCATTCCGTAGACGGTGCCGCCGGCGGCGAACAGCCCCATGAGGATCGGGATCATCCATTTCTCCCGTCCCTTCAGGCGAACCATGGTCCTTGCGATGCCGGTGTCGATGGCGCCGGTCCGGGTCACGACCCCGAGGAAGCCGCCGATGATCAGCACGAACAGCGACACGTCGATCGCGCGCGCTTCGTAGCTGTCCGGATCGAAGAAGCCGGCGATGGGCGCGAGCACGACGTCCACGAAGCCCTGCGGATTCGGCTCGACCTCCCGGTAGGTGCCGGAGACGGGAACTTCCTTGCCGAGCGCCTCGCTGAGCTGGCGGTCGTACTGGCCGGCCGGAACGAACCAGGTCGCGATGGCGACCGCGATGATGAGGCCGAACAGAATGGTGTACGCGCTCGGGAACTTCAGTTTGGAGGCCATGTCGAGATGTCTCCTGAACGCTCATTTCGCCGCGATGGCAGCACTCGACGGGAAGAACTCGGAGAGGCGGGGTGGCTCGATTCCTGCGGGGAGGGACGGTCCCGCTGGACCTCCGCCGGTTTCCGTCCGCCCGGGGTCCAACGCGGCTTCGTGATGTCCCGGAACCGCGGGTACCCCGCGAACGCGCCGCGGGTGGCGGCTCGCTTGGCCGCCCGCCGCCGCGAGCTCGCGAGGGTCGGGGAGGGCCATCGCATGGAGCCCGCGGCCGGCGCGCGCGGCCCCTACGCCCCCTTTTGCACCTCGATCTTCCTGGTCGCCGACTCGGCCGCCTTCTTCTTGCCGAGCGCGATCTTGAGGACGCCCTTGTCGAAGCTGGCCGACACCTGGTCGGCGTCGACCTCCGGCGGAAGCTGGAACGACCGTCGAAAGACGCCGTAGCTCCGCTCCAGGTGATAGTGGTCCCGGTCCTTGTCCTCCTCCCTGGTCTCGGACCGCTTCTCGCCCCGTACGGTCAGCACGCCGTCGGAGAGGGTGACCTCGACGTCCTTGTCGTCCATGCCCGGCAGCTCCGCCGTCACCTCGAACTGCCGATCGGTCTCGCTCACGTCCATGTCGGGTGAGAATTCCCCGTTCCAGGGGAACCGGCCGAGGCGCGGAAAATCCGCCCCGAGAAAGTCCGTGAACACGCGATCGATCTGCTGATGCAGGGGCATCAGCCAGTCGTCTGCCGGCTGAGGCGTCAAGTGCTTCCGGTTCTTGCGCCAAGGGGCCAATTCGAGCATCGACATTTTCAATTCTCCTCCTGCCTTTCACCGTTCAATCGGCGGGTTTCGTCCCAAGGGAATTGCGATCGGAATTGCTCCCTCGCGGTCATCGCGAATGCGACGCGGTTACTATTGGCGCGGCCGTGGACCGGCGCAATTCGGGATTTGTACCTAAGCGGAAACGCGTAGCGAGCGGCGCCGATTCCGAGCCGAGCGGTCAGCCGCGCGGGAGCCTTCGGCCGGCCATCGCCCGCTCGATCGCGGAGATGAGGCACCGTCTGGAGATCGGTTTGTCCAGGAACGCGGCTGCGCCGGCGGCGCGAACGCGATCTTCGTCACGACCGCGGGAGCCGGCCGTGGTCATGACGAGCGGAGCCGTGCTTCCCGCCGCGCGCAGCCTTTGCGCGATCTCGACTCCGGACATGTCGGGGAGGTCGAGGCCGAGAACCAGGCATGTCCTCGCCGCCGGAGCGAAGGCGCCGAGGAGTGCGCGGCCCGTGGCGAAGCTGGTTACCGCGTAGCCACTCGCTTCGAGCGCGGCCGCCAGCGCTTCTCGCACCAGCTCGTCGCCATCGACCAGGTAAATCGAGACCCCGTTCCCATCGAGCATGCTCGCGATCCGTGCACGGCCTGCGCGTACAGGTAACGACTTGCCCGGCCGGGGGGTATCGGGAGTTCTACGTAGCGCCTTGCCTCGGACGGGCCTCGTCCGCGAGGGGGTCCAGCCCCGCGAGGAACGCCATCCGGACCAGGTGGGAAAGGCTTCGCGCCGCCATCTTCCTCATCACGTTCCGCCGATAAATCTCGATGGTGCGAGGGCTGATCCCCAGCTCATGGGCCGCGACCTTGTTGGGCCGCCCCATGACCAGTCGTTCGAACACCTGCCGCTCCCGCGCGGTCAGGGTGTCGAGCCGCGCATCGATCTCGGCCCTCCCCGTCCGATTACACCGGACACCGCTGCCGAGAGCGACGGCCTGCGCCACGCTCTCGATCAGGCGGTCGCGCTTCACCGGCTTCTCGATGAAGTCGACCGCTCCGGCCCGCATCGCCTGTACCGCCATGTCGACGTCGCCATGTGCAGTGACAATGACCACCGGCAACACCACCTTGCGCACGTTCAGACGCCGCTGAACCCCGAGCCCGTCCACGCCCGGCATCTTGATATCCAGCACGACGCAGGCACCGGCCTCCGGATCCGGAAAGTCCAGGAAGGCGCTCCCGGACTCGAACGGGGCCGTTCGATAACCTCCGGTCTCGAGGAGAGCTTCGAGGGACGCGCGCACCGCGTCGTCGTCCTCGACGACGAAGACCAGCTCACCCGACATGTGAATCACCGTTCTCGACGGAGATGGGGATCGTGAACCGGAACGTGGATCCATTCCCCGCTCCGGTGTCGAAGAAGATCTCGCCCCCATGCGCTTCGACGATCGTGCGGCAGATGCTGAGACCGATGCCGATGCCGTCCGGCTTGGTCGAAACGAATGGCTCGAACAACCGTTCCCGGACTTCCGGGGGCACCCCGGGCCCGGTGTCGCTGACGACCACTTCGACCACGTCGCTCCGGCGGGCCGTGGCAATGGAGATTGCACCGGTCTCCCGGCCGCTCAACGCATCGATGCTGTTGCGCACCAGGTTGAGGAGCACCTGTTGAACCTGAACGCTGTCGATCAGGACCGGAGGGAGATCCGGCTCGAGATCCACCTCCACGTCGACTCCCTCCGTCGCCGTGCCCAGGGCTGCGAATGCGCAGGTGTCCTCGACGACGGCATTGACGTCCTCGATCGAGCGCCGGCAAGCGCCCTTGCGCGTCAACTCGCGGAGCCGCCGGATGACGGCGCCGGCCCGATGGGTCTGGGCGACCGCCTTGTCCATGAACTCGCGAACCCGGTCCGGCACCTCGCCATCGAGCCGATCGATCAGCACCGCGCTCGCTTCGACGAAACCGGCGATCGCCGAGAGCGGCTGGTTCAGCTCATGCGCCAGGGCGGATCCCATTTCACCGAGAGCACTCGCCCGCGAGACCCGCATCAGCTCGGTCTGCAGCTCTTCGATCCGCTCGCGAGCCCGTTGGGTCTCCGTGAGATCGTGGATGGTCCCGACGAAGAGCGACGTATCGCGGCCATCGCGCAACTCGCCGACCGAGAGCCGCATCGGAAAGGTCGAACCGTCCTCGCGCCGGCCGAGCACGTCGCGACCGATGCCGATGATCCTTGCCGTACCGGTCCGAAGATAGTTCTCGAGGTAGGTGTCGTGGTTCTCCCGGTCCGGCGACGGCATCAGGATGCTGACGTTGTTGCCGAGCACTTCGTCCGCGGGATACCCGAAGAGCCTCTCGCACGCGGCGTTGTAGAGCAGCACGGTCCCGGACGAATCGATCACGATCATGCCGTCGACCGCGATGTCGATTGCGCGGCGAAGCTCGTCCCCGGTGAGGGCGAACCTGGGCTCGGGAGCTGATTCGGCTGTCATCGGACCTTCGCATCCAGCCGCTGAATCGGACCCTCGGTTCCCGGCCGGGGCTCTAGCCCGCCGCGCGGGCACCTGATTCATTCCCGTCTCGATGGTACGCGCCAAGGCCATGGAACGAAACACTCTCTCCGCCCGGCCGCGAACGACGACGTTCCCCGATCCGGCGAACGGCCGGGTGATCTGTCGGTCAAGCGCGTTCTCGGTGCATCATGCACGACCTCCACCTGGCAGCACCACGGGAGAGACGATGACGGCGACCGCATCGGAACTGGACCTGCACCCGGCGCACCGGATCCCGAACGCGTTCCCGCCCGACGAGTGGGCGGTGCGCTGCGACCTCGCCGCGGCGTACCGGCTCTGCGCGCTCTACGGCTGGACCGACCTCAACAACACCCACATCTCGGCCCGGGTCCCCGGCACCGAGGACGAGTTCCTGCTGAACCCCTTCGGTCTCTTCTTCGAGGAGATCACCGCCTCGTCCCTCATCCGGGTGGACCGGCACGGGAACGTGGTGAGCGGGTCGGACTTCGGCATGAACAAGGCGGGGTTCGTCATCCACGGCGCGATCCACCTGAACCGCCCCCACCTGCACTACGTCATGCACACCCATTCGCGCTACGGGGTGGCGGTGTCGATGCAGAGGGAGGGGCTCCTCCCGAACAGCCAGAAGGCCCTCACCATCCTCGGGTGGACCACCTACCACGACTACGAGGGCACCGCGACGGAGGCGGACGAGCAGCCGCGCATCGTGCGCGACCTCGGCGAGAAGCGCCTCCTCATCCTCCGCAACCACGGGCTCCTCTCGGTCGGGGAGACGATGGGCGAGGCGTTCGTGTGGATCTACCGGCTGGAGACCGCGTGCCGCCACCAGATCGACGCGCTCGCGGGCGGCGCCGAGCTCCAGCCCCTCTCCCCCGAGACGCAGGAGCGGACCATCCGGCAGGGCCTCTCGATGTACGGCCCGGGCGGCTTCATCGAGGCGGGAAAGGAATGGCCCGCCCTCCTCCGCCAGCTCGCCCGCGCCGGCATGGACGACTACTGCACCTGACCCGGACCCCGCGATGGTCGCGGGTCGTCGGCGGGGCGCCCCGGCGGCGTCACTCCACCTCGTTCTCGAGCACGAGATCGCCGACCGACATGCGCACCGCGTCGCCCGGGCGAAGGGTGAAGTCGTCGGGCGGCACGATGCCGGTGCCGGTCATGATGAATGCACCACCCGGGAAGTCGAGATCGGCGAAGAGCCACTTCGCGATCTCTTCGAGCGAGCGCTTGAGCTGCGAGGTGCGGGTCTCGCCTTCGAACGCCGGCGCGCCGCGCCGCTCGATGACGAGCCGGACGGGGAGATCGCGCATCGCATCCGGCTCGTCGAGCACGATGCCCGGGCCGAGGGCGCAGGAACCGTCGTAGACCTTCGCCTGCGGCAGGTAGAGCGGATTCTCGCCTTCGATGCTGCGCGAGGACACGTCGTTGCCCGCGGTGTACCCGACGATGTCGCCCGCGCGGTTGAGCACGAGCGCGAGCTCCGGCTCCGGCACGTCCCACGTGCTGTCGCGCCGCACCCGGATCTCGTCGCCGTGACCCATCACCCGCCATCCGATCGACTTGAAGAACACCTCG